>JAOUEA010000021.1 GCA_029858935.1 Actinomycetota bacterium | reverse complement strand
GCGAGGAAGTGGCGACCCAGGTCGCCGCCTGGGAGCACGGCCCGAGTTGAGCGCCACGCCCGGGGCTCGGCCGATCAGTGCTCGTGCGGGTGATCGTGGTTCTCGTCGGGACCCCGACCGAGGTCCCAGTCCTCGAGGCGTCAACAGCCCGGTTGGCCGTGGTTGCCGCAGCAGCCGCCGTTCACGAGCCCCTTGGCCCGGTTGCGGAACGTGAGCGCCACCTTCTCGGCGACGCCGTACTCGGGATTCCGCCAGTTGGTGAAAAACGCGCCTGCGTGGTAACGGAGCTGCTCGCGGAACGTCGCCATGGTCCGATGCTACCCTCGCCGCCGTCGCCACAGCGTGCTTGGAACCAGATGCATGGGATGCCACGATGCGCCAGTCTTGGAAACCACGCCGCAAACCCCTGACGACGCAGACGGAGGAGTGCCCCCACCCGAGCCGGTATCGATGCGGCTGGCGGGCTTCGGCGCCGCCGCGCTCGGGGCCCTGCTCGCCGGTATCGGCAGCCTCATGGTGTGGGTCACCGTCGGCATCGACGGCTTCCCGAACCTCGACTCGCCGACCCGGGGCGTCGAGACCATCGACGGCAAGGTCACCCTCGCCTGCGCCGTCGTCCTGGTGGCCGGCACGATGGTCAGTCGCGTGTCCAAACCCCTGAGCCGTACGGCCGCCGCGGTCGCCGTGGTGGTTGCGGGCATCGCGTGCATCGTCATCGTCGCAGGGTTCCTGCTGACGGCCCCGTCTCGGTTCGACCCGGTCTCGAGCGACGATCTCGCCGATCGTGTGGCCGCGGAGATCGGGGTCTCCGTCGACACCGCCAGAGCACAGATCGAAGACACCGTGCAGTCCCTCGGTGGATTCCGCGAGCTCGGCCCGGGAGCGTTCGTGACGCTCGGCGGCGGGCTGATCGGCTCGCTCGGAGGACTGCTCACGTGGTCGTGGGCCAGACGGACTCGAGCGGCGCCGGCCGGGCCCCCGAACGACGATGATCGGGCGGACGGTCCCGCCACCCACGAGCCCGAACGCTAGAGTTTCGCGAGGTCCGCGCACTTCGCACGGATGCCCTCGGCCGCCTCTCGCAGCTTCGACAGCTCGTCGTCGTTCAGATCGAGTTCCACGATCTCCTCGATGCCCTTGCGCCCGAGCTTCGCGGGCACGCCGACGTAGACGCCATCGATGCCGAACTGACCGGTCGTCCACGCGCAGACGGGCAGGGTCGCGTGGGTGTCCTGCACGATCGCCTCGACCATCGCCACCGCCGACGCGCTCGGGGCATAGTAGGCCGAGCCAGTCTTCAGCAGTCCCACGATCTCTGCCCCGCCGTCGCGCGTTCGCTGGAACAGTTGCTCGAGCGTGTCCTCGTCCACCAACTCGGGCAGCGGCTTGCCGGCAACCGTCGCGTGACGAGGCAGCGCGATCATCGCCTCGCCGTGCGAGCCGAGGGTCATGGCATCGACGTCGGAGGGCCGGGCTCCCGTGATCTCGGCGATGAAGTAGCGCAGGCGCGCCGAGTCGAGCACGCCGGCCATCCCGAACACGCGCTCCTTCGGGAACCCGGAGGACTCGGCGGCGAGGTAGGTCATCTCGTCGAGCGGGTTCGAGACCACGATGATGACGGCGTCGGGTGAGCCGGGCACCACGTTGCCGATCACCGAGTTCATGATCGCGGCGTTCTTGCCCAGCAGGTCCATACGGCTCATGCCCGGCTGACGCGGGAATCCCGCGGTGATCACGACGACGTCGCTGCCAGCGGTGTCGGCGTAGTCGTTCGTGCCCACGATGACGGGGTCGTAGCCCTCGACCGGCGATGCTTCCTTCAGGTCGAGGGCCAGTCCCTGCGGCTTGCCCTCGATGATGTCGATCAGCACGACCTCTCCGAGCCCCTTCTCGAGGATGCGCATCGCGGTCGTCTGACCCACGAACCCGCTCCCCACCACGGTGATCTTCATGACTGCTCCCTGCGTCGGATGGCTTCACCTAAAGGCTATCGAACGGTCGGGGGCGTCCCGAACGCGCGGCCGTTGCCGAGCCGCGGGCCCGCGGGAAGGTCAGAACCTCGACCGACGGCGGGAGCGCCCGATCATCGCGTACGCGACGGCTCCGAGCAGACCGAGGAACAGGATCAGCAGCACCCACAACACCTTCGTGCCCATATCGGCGCCGCTCAGCACGACGTCGATCAGCATCCAGACCTGGAACAACAGGATCGCGACCAGGATCGACGTCACCACCGGGCCAAGCAGGCCCGCGAGGGTCACCTCGGCGCCGCCGACGCCCGGGATCGGGGTCTGCAGCGGCACGAAGAACATCACCACGGCGAACGCGATGATGAGTCCCACGACCAGGAAGGCCGCGACGATCGCGGAGGCCGTGAGTGGACGGGTCTGCGAACCCTGGGCGACGACCGCGTTCCACCCGGCTGCGACCGGCGGCGTCGACGGCATGGGCGGCAGGTCGTCCATCTCCATGCCCTCGGGAAGGCTCGGCAGCGTCATCGGGGAACCGCAGTTCAGGCAGCGAAGCGCTCCGGCGTGATTGACCGAGCGACACACGTAGCAGGTGGCGGTCTCCATGGATCCTCCGGTCGGCGTGTCTCCGAGATCATCGGCCACGGCCGGACCCGACTGGAGCGTCTGCCCGGCGGCCCGGCGGCCCGGCGGCCCGGCGGCCCGGCGGAGCCTGTCTACAGGTTCGCGATCACGGCGTCGGCGAACTGGAACGTGCCCGCCGGCGGACGATCGTCGCCCGGCCCCCGCAGGTCCCGGGGCAAGTGAGCGCCGTCGGCGAGGACCGCGGCCACGGCCGCTTCGAGTCGCCCCCCGGCCTCGATCTCGCCGATGTGGCGCAGCAGCATGGCGCCGCTCAGCATCGATCCGACCGGGTCGGCGGTGTTGGTGCCGGCGAGGTCGGGAGCCGTTCCGTGCGTCGCTTCGAACACCGCGAGCTCGAGGCCGCCGGCGCCGCCGAAGTGCCCGCCGGGCGCGACGCCCGTCCCCCCGATCAGCCCCGCACAGAGCTCTGCGGCCATGTCGCCGTACAGGTTCGGCATGACCAGCACGTCGAAGCGTTCCGGCGCCTGGATCAGCTGCATGCACAACGCGTCGATGATGCGGTCTTCGAAGGCCATGTCCGGGAACTCGGTCGCCACTCGCCTCGCAACCTCGAGGAACAGCCCGTCGCTGAACTTCAGGATGTTGGCCTTGTGGCTCGCCGTGACCTTCGCGCGTCCGCGGCGACGAGCTTCCTCGAAGGCGAATCGCACCACACGCTCGCTACCCCGTTCGCTGATCGACTTGATCGACACGCCGGCGTCCTCGCGGATGCGGCGCCCGGTCGTCTCACGAACGAAGCCGATCAACTCCCGAACGGCCACGGTGCCCATCTCGAACTCGAGGCCCGTGTACATGTCCTCGGTGTTCTCGCGCACCACGACCAGGTCGATGGCCTCGTAGACGCTCGGCACCCCGGGGTAGAGGCGGCACGGACGCACGTTGGCGTACAGGTCGAGGGACTTGCGCAGCTCGAGGTTCGAGCTGCGGAGCCCGCTCGTGACAGGCGTCTCGATCGGACCCTTGAGCGCGACACGATTGGCACGGATCGAGTCGAGCGTCTCGGCGGGAAGCGCCCGTCCGGTGCGCGAGAACGCCCCGGCGCCCATGGATCTGCGCTCCCACTCGATCGGCACGCCCGTCGCGTCGATCGCACGGCGGGACGCTTCGATCACCTCGGGACCGACGCCGTCGCCAGGGATCAGGGTCACTCGATGGGCCAACCTGGTCCTCCTGCTCGGGCGCTCGACCCCGGTGGGCGGAACGGCCGTTTTGGTCCGTCCCGGGGCCGCCGACTATCCTGTCAGAAGCCCGCACGAGCGAAACGGGCCCATGGCGTGCCCCGTGCGTGCCTCGACCGGAGGAAGTGGCAAGCGTGACCGAGAAGGGACTGCGGGAGGTCGTGGCCGCCGACACCACCGTGTCCGACATCGACGGCGACGCGGGGCGCTTGTGGTACGCCGGCTACGAGATCGCCGACCTCGCGCGCAACGCCACGTTCGAAGAAGTCGTCTACCTGCTGCACAACGCACGGCTCCCGAACCAGGACGAGCTCGACGAGCTCGACGGATTCCTGATCGAGAACCGAGAGCTCAGCCCGTTCCTCACCCAGCTCATGTCCACGCTCGCCCAGCAGACCTCGCCGATGTCGATGCTGCGCACGTCGATCTCGGCCGCGTCGGCTTACGATCCCGACGGGTGGGACGAATCGCCCGAGGCGCAATACCGAAAGGCGATGCGGCTGATCGCGAAAACGCCGGCCCTGATCGCCAACTACGAACGCATGCGCACCGGCCAGCAGATCGTGCCGCCGAACCCCAAGCTGCCGCATGCTGCGAACTTCCTCTACATGCTCTCGGGCGAGGAACCCCAGCACGAGGACGCCGACGCGCTCGATACCACGTTCATCCTTTACGCGGACCACACGATGAACGCCTCGACGTTCGCAGCCCGCATCATCGCCTCGACGCTCTCGGACATGTTCAGCGCGATCACCGGCGCCGTCGGCGCGCTCAAGGGTCCGCTCCACGGTGGCGCGAACGAGGAGGCGATGAAGATGGCCGAGGAGATCGGCCGGGCGCCCGACGCCGAGGCGTATGTGCGCGACCTCCTCCAGCGCCACGAGAAGGTCATGGGTTTCGGTCACGCCGTCTACCGCACGATGGATCCGAGGGCGACCGTGTTGAGGGAACTCGCTCGCGAGGTCGGAGCCAGACACGGCGACGAGCGATGGGCCGACATCTTCGAAGCGCTGCAGGAAACGGTCTATGAGCAGAAGCAGCTGTGGCCGAACGTCGACCTGTACGCGGCCGGCGTGTATCGGTCGCTCGGCATCCCGACCGACCTGATGACCCCGATCTTCGCACTCGCTCGCATGGCTGGGTGGACCGCACACGTGCGCGAGCAGTACGCCGATAACAAGGTGATCAGGCCGGGCTCGGCCTACGTGGGCCCCCGTGACCAGGTCTGGGTGCCGATCGAAGAGCGCAGCTGATCCGACCCTCGTCCTGCTCCAAGACGATCAGGGTTGACCTTCTCGACATCCCGTCTTACGTTTCGGTGCCAGCGGCGTCCCTGGCGCCGGTCGCCCGCCGCGAGCATCCGGAAGGAGAAGCGCATGGAACGGGTGGAAGCGGTCCGGCCGGCGGATACGGTGCGCCCCGGGGATACTCGTCCTCCGGTCCTCGTCGCCGAGGACCTCACGATGTCGTATCGGGGCTGGACGGCACTGCATGGCCTCTCATTCGCCCTCCGGCCCGGACACGTGATGGGGTTCCTCGGTCCCAACGGCGCCGGGAAAACGACCTCGATCCGCATCCTCACGACGATCCTGCGACCAACGTCGGGGCGCTACTTCGTCGACGGCATCAGCTCCGACCGACCCGCCCAGATCAGGCCGCGGATCGGGGTGCTTCCGGAGACACTCGGTCTGCCCAACCAGATCACAGGCATCGAATACATCACTTACTTCGCGAGGCTCTACGGCCGGCGAGGAGACGACGCCCGGTCGCACGGGTTGGCGATGCTCGAGATGGTCGGGCTCCGGGAGCGTGGGAGATCGCTGATCCGGGCGTACAGCCACGGCATGCGCCAACGGCTCGGGATCGCACGCGCCCTCGTCAATGATCCCGTGGTCCTCTTCCTGGACGAGCCGACCCTGGGACTGGATCCTCGAGGGCAGCAGGAGCTGCTCGCCCTCTTGCGGGATATCGCCCATCAGCGGAGCACCGGCATCATCCTTTGCAGCCACGCGCTGTCCGAGGTGGAGGGGGTGTGCGACGACGTCGTGATCCTGTCGTCGGGGCACGTCGTCGCCACGGGATCGGTCGCAGAGGTCCTCACGAAGGCCAGACGTGAGGGGCCGAGACGGACGGCCCTCCGGCTCCATGTGCCGGCGGCGACGGTCGGGAAGGCCACCCGTCTCCTCGAGGCGCTGCCCGGCGTCGCCGCGGTGAGCCGCGGGAGCAACGACCGACAGCTGGAAGTGGAGCTCGCCGCTGGTCCCGACGAGCCGGGTGCCGACGATCACCGGTCGACGAACTGGGTCCTCGATGCCCTGGTCGACGCCGACATCCAGGTACTGAGCTTCGAGGTCGAGGGCAGTCGCCTCCAGGACGCGTTCATGGAGCTCACGGAAGGGGCGCGCTCATGACGATCACCGAGGCTGAGGCGACGACGATCGGCACGCCCGCCGAGCGGCGGGCGACCCGGGGCGCGTGGTGGGTCGTGTTCAAGCAGGAGGCCGTCGAACTCTGGGTCGGAGGCAGGGCGATCAACCTGCTCATCCTCTACAGCCTGCTGCTTGGACTCATGACGTTCCTGCTGGCAACGAACACGGAGCTGAACCTGATCCCCCCGAAGGAGATGGTGTTCCTCACCCTGCTCAACACGATCTCCTTCGGAGTGTTCATCGGCATGATCGTTGGCGCCGACGGGATCAGCGGCGAGCGCGAACGAGGGACGCTGGAGGTGCTGCTACTGACGCCTGCCAGCCGCCGGCAGCTGATCCTCGGCAAGCTCCTCGCTTCGTTGACGCCATGGCCGGCGGCGTTCCTCATCTCCCTGCCCGCGCTGATCGTGGTGTCGCAAGGCGACGAAGTCATCGGCCAGGCGCTGTTCCTCGGGGCGACCATCGGCACGGCTCTCGCGATCGCGTTCGCCGGTTTCGGGTTGCTGGTCAGCACGTGGTCCAACGCGAACAAGACCAGCATGTTCATCTGCCTCATCGTCTGGTTGCTGCTCTTCATGCTGACGCAGCTTCCCGGGGAGGTACAGAAGGGGGACTTCGGGTACTTCGTTCAGCGGATCAACCCGATGCAGGCCACCAGCGAATTCATGGAGAAGGTGCTCGTCAACAATCGAACGTTCTGGGAGCGAGACGAGTACCTGCGTTCATCGGTCATCGCGGTGGTGCTCGTCTTGTTCCTCCTCTTCGTGATCGCAGCCCCCCGCCTGCGCCTCGACGCAGGCAGGGCACGAAGGCTGCGGGCGCGGTGGGGATCGCTCTCGGGCATGACGCTGACGGTGTTCCTACTCTTCGTCCTCGGCGCCGGCCCCGCCATGAGCCTCGGGCGGCAGCTCTTCCAAGCCGAAGGATGGAACCTCAAAGTCTCGCTCGAGGAGACGTTCCTGGAAGTGAAGACCGGCGACGAAGTCAACTTCGACACGCTCCTCGAGAACAACGGCAGCGAAGACTCGCCTCCGGTGATCATGGCGCTGAACATCATCAAGCTCTCGGGGGACGTGGTCGACCCGGAGGATTGGTCGCCAGAACGCACCCAGCACGTGGACTTCGTCCCGGCAGCGGACCAGATCCGGCATTCCTGGACGATCGAGGCGATCCTGAAAGGCGACTACATGGTGTACCTGGTCGCCGTCCCCGAGCCCGGGGAGAAGGCCAGCAGCCACCCGATCAGCAGCCCGGGTCTGCACCTCACGGTGGGCGCGTTCCAGCGGCTCAACCCGGAGGGCGTGCTCCCGGTCGTGATCGCGGTGCCGCTCGGCGTGACGCTCGCCCTGCTGGTCCTGGTCCGGCTCCGGCTGCGACGTCTCGGCCAGGGGGTCGCCGACGCCTCCGAGGACGACGACCGGGTGACCTGAGCACCACCGGTCGCCGCTAGCATGCTTTCATGCGCGGGAAACGTTTCGCCCTCGCGACGATCGTGACCGGGATCTGCGTGTTCGCGGGGGCCCTCACCGCCGGGTGCTCCGGTGGCCAGCAAGGAGCGTCCCCGTCATCGGCGACCTCGGTTCCGTCTTCCCCGAGCGAGACGAAAGCCACGAACGCGTCGCCGACGGCCACGTCGGACGCGACCCACGCACCCGCGGGGAAGATCCCCAAGACCTACGACCCGAAGAACTTCGGTCGAACAGTGACCGACATCAACGAGTGGGTGCCGCTGGTCCCTGGGCTCCAGTCGGTGAGCGAGGGAACCGTCTACGTGGGTGACCGGCTCCTGCCCCACATCCGCGTCACGACGGTCACCGACGTGACGAAGGAGATCGACGGCGTGCGGGCGGTCCTCGTGCTCGATCAGGACTTCGACGGAGGCCAACTCAGCGAGCAGTCCATCGACTTCCTCGCCGAGGACGACGGAGGGAACGTCTGGTACATGGGGTCCTATACGGAGGCCTACGAGGGCGGGCAATTCCTGAACGCCGAGGACGCGTGGCTCGCCGACGTGAACGGAGCCGTGCCGGGCCTTTGGATGCCCGGCGCCCCGGAGGCGGGGACCCCCGCCTTCTACCAGGTGCAGATCCCCGGAGGGGAGCAGTCGAGCGCCCAGGTCGTCGACGTCGGCCGGAAGACCTGCGTGCCGTTCAAGTGCTACACGGACGTTGTCGTGATCGAGGAGGCCGGATCCGAGAACAAGTACTGGGCATCGGGGGTGGGGCAGATCCTCACCGAACCGCTCAGTGGCGCCGCCCAGGAGGTCGAGGAACTGGTCAACCTCAGGCAGCTCAACTCGAAGGCGCTGGCGGAGCTCAGCAAGGAGGCCCTGAAGCTCGACCGGGGAGCAGCCCTGCGGGTGGCGACCGTGTTCGGCGGATCCGAACCCGCCGAGCGCCTGTGACCGCCTTCATCCGCGTCGAGGACGTGTCCAAGGCCTTCCTGGAAGGTTCGCTGGAGCGGAGGGTCCTGCGCGGCGCCGACCTGGAGATCCGGCGAGGCGAGATGACCAGCCTCGTCGGCGCATCGGGGAGCGGCAAGTCGACGTTGATCTCGCTGCTCGCCGGGCTGATGTTGCCCGATTCCGGAAGGGTGGTCTTCGACGGCGACGCGATCACCGACATGGATGACGTCTCCCGGGCAGAACTGCGAGCCCGTCGCGTCGGCATCGTGCTTCAAAGCGGCAACCTGATCCCGTTCCTGACGGCGACTCAGAACGTCGAGCTCGCGTTGGAACTCGGCGGGCAACGCGACGGGGCGCGGGCGGTCGAGCTGCTCACGGAGCTCGGGCTCGGCGACCGACTCGATCACCTCCCGCGACGCATGTCGGGTGGGGAGAGCCAACGCGTGTCGATGGCCGTGGCGCTCGCGAACCACCCCGACCTGCTGCTCGCGGACGAGGTGACCGGCCAGCTCGACTCGGCCAGCGCCGAACGGGTCCTCGACATCATCTTCGACGCCTGGCGCCGGCGGGGCCTGACTGTGCTGTTCGTCACCCACAACCCCGAGCTCGCCGCCCGAGCAGAGCGTCGGCTGGTGCTCGACCGCGGAGAGGTGCGCGACCTGTGAGCGCCGGTGCGGCCGTCGAGCTCGACCGGGTCTCGAAGCGGTACGAGACGCCCGCCGGGGTGATCGAGGCGGTCGACGGGGTCAGCCTCGCCGTGGCGCCGGGAGCCAGCCTCGCCATCACCGGACCGAGCGGCTGCGGCAAGTCGACGCTGCTCGGGCTGATCGGCGGACTCGACCCGCCGACCGCCGGCCGCGTCTCACTCGGCGGGCGGGAGATCTCGAGGCTTCCCGAACGGGAGCGTGACGGCGTCCGCCGACACGAGATCGGGTTCGTGTTCCAGTCCGACAACCTGCTCCCGTTCCTCACCGCCACCGAGAACGTGCTCGTGCAGTGCTCGTTGAACGGCGAAGCGGAAGCCCTGGATCGATCCCGAGCCCTGCTGGCGCAACTCGGGCTCGCGGCGGAGGTGGACGCCTACCCCGATCAGCTCTCGGGCGGCCAGCGACAACGGGTGGCCGTGGCGCGCGCACTCGTCCACCAACCGAGCCTCATCGTCGCCGACGAGCCCACCGGCTCCCTCGATGCCGAGACCGCGACCGCCGCGTTGGATCTGCTCCTCGAGGCACAGCGAGCCTCCGGCGCGACGCTCGTGCTGGTGACCCACGAGCCGACGGTGGCCGGACGTTTGGAGCGGAAGATCGGCATGCGCGACGGACGCATCGCCGACGGATCCGCGGCGGCGCGAGCAAAGGCCGAACCGGCGACCCCCGGGTCCCCTCGTGCGTAGGTACGTCTTGCGCGACCTGCTGGGCAACCCCCGGCGCACCCTCGCGTCCCTCGCGGGAGTGGCGCTCGGCATCGGGTTGTTCTCGGGCGTCCTGTTCTTCATGGACGGCTCCGGCGCGACGTTGACCCAGCGGGCGGTCGCCCCGCTCACCTTGGACATCCAGCGGGTCGTCACGTCGCCCGCCGGCGGGGGCCTCGGGCTGACGGAACGGCTCACGCCGAACGGACCGCTGGACGCGGGGGCGCGGGGGACGATCACCCTCGTCGTCACCAACGACGGCGGTGCACCCGCCAACGAGGTAGTCGTGAGCGACGCGCCGCCGACTCCGCTCATCTACGTGCGAGGCACCGCGTCCGTCGACGGACGCCCGCTTCGAGACGTGGACGGTGGCAGTCCACTCTCGCAGGGGCCAGCGGGCCTCGGCCTGAACATCGGGCGAATGGAGGCAGGGACGCAGGTGACGCTCTCGTACGGCGTCGAGGCGCGGGAGCCGATCGACGAGCTCGGATCGCTCGGGCTGCAGGGCTCGGTCTCCAGTCGCGAACAGGTCGTGCCGGTGCCCGCGAACGCCTCGTCCGCCCCGACCATGGACGAGCTCCGAGCAGAGGTGGAGGGGATCACGGGCGTGGCAGCCGCCGACGGCCTCGCGTCCGTGGACCTCCCCCCGCGATCGCTCGCCTCCCAGGGCATCATGGTCGAGGACCCGGTACGGGTCTTCGCCTTCGACCGTCGGTACCAGGAGCACTACCCTTCGATCCGACTCGTCGATGGTGGCTTCGAACGCGGATCGGCGCTGCTAAGCGCCGAGGCGGCGGCGGCTATGAGGGTAGAGCCCGGAGGAACGGTCGAGCTGTCGCTCCCCGGCCGCCCGCGCCCCCTTTCCTTGCCCGTGTCCGGCGTGGTCGACCTGTCCCGCGCGCAACCGCTGTTCGCGAGCCGCAAGATCGCCAAGCTCGAGGACTTCCTCTACGTACGCGACTCGGTCGTAGTGAGCCCGGCGACGTTCCGCGACGAAGTGGTGCCGGCGTTCGACGTGGCGAGGTCGTCGGTCGGCAGCGTGATCAAGCGCGTGCCGGTGCGAGAGCTCGACGTGCTGGTCGACCGGGCGACGCTCCAGGCGGACCCGGGCAGGGCGCTCGAGCAGACGAGACGCATCGCGCGGGAGGTGGGGGGCATCGCGCCAGGACAGGACTACATGATCGACAACATCTCCAACGCGCTCCATGTCGCTCGCACCGACGCAGCGGTCGGCAAGCGGATGTTCTTCGCCCTGGGACTCCCCGGGCTCGTGATGGCGGCCTTCCTCGCCGCCTACGCGGGCGGCATCCTCGCGGCCTCACAGCGTCGTGAGCTCGCGAACCTCCGGGTCCGCGGTGCCCACCGGGGGCACCTGCGGAGGATCGCCGTCACCAAGGCGCTCGTGATCGCCGCCATCGGCTCCGGCATCGGCGTCGGGCTGGGCTTCGCATCTGCGACCGCGGTGCTCGGCGGGAACGCCGTCGCCCGAGCCGCTCCCGGCGACCTGGCGGTCTCCACGCTCCTCGCGGCGGGGATCGGCGCCCTGATCACGGCACTCGCCCTCTACATGCCCGCCAGCCGGTCGGTGCGTCGGGAGGTCGGTCAGGAACGGCGGGAGATGCAGGTGGCACGAGCGCCCCTGTGGCGTCGCCTCCATCTCGATCTCGCCCTGCTCGGTGCGGCCGTGGTCACTCAACTCGTCGCCCTGCGCACCGGGGCTCTCGATCCCCCGTCCGGATCCGTGTATTCGGGCATCGCCGTCACGGTGCCGGCGTTCTCGTTCCTCGCGCCGCTGCTGGTGTGGATCGGCGCCTCCCTGCTCTGCGTCCGAGCGTTCCACGCGGTCGCCAGCCGCTTGCCGATCCGCCCCTCGACAGACTTCGATTCGGTGACCCGGGGGGTGTTGGCTCGAGGCTTGCGGCGGCGGTCGTGGTCACTGGCCGCCGGGATCGTCGGGCTCGCTCTCGTGGTGGGTTTCGGCACGAGCCTCGCGACGTTCAGCGAGACCTACGAGGTGACGAAGGCCGCGGACGCGAGGTTCTTCGTCGGCTCCGACCTCAAGATCACCCCCAGCGTCGAGGGCAGTCGTCCGTATGTGGCGGCCGACGCCTCGCGCCTCGCCGTCGAAGGGGTGTCGGCTGCGACGCCGGTGATCTTCGATCTCGAGAACTCCGTGCTGGTGGGGCCCTACAACCAGGGGCGCACGAACCTCGCCGCGATCAACCCTGCGGGCTACACACTGGTCGCCCCCTTGCCCTCACCGCGGCTCCTCGAAACGTCGGCCCGGCGCGCGGTGGCGGCGCTCGACGCCGACCTCGACGGGGTGCTCGTCGACGCGGAGACCGCCGACGACCTCTCGGTGGAGACGGGCGACGGCGTCGAGGTCATCCTGGCCCTGGGCACCGAACGCGGGACCAGGGTGAGCCTCCGCGTGGCCGGACTGTTCGAACGGTTGCCCGGATTTCCCGAGGGTGTGAACCTCGTCGTGGACATCGACCGCTTCCGGGAGGCCACGGGCATCGAGCGCGTCGACTTCTTCCTCGCCGAGGCGATCGACGGGAGACGGGACGGGCTGGCCCGAGCGACGGCCGCCCTGCGGTCCGGCCCGGGCGCGAGCGATCCGATCCATGTCGAGACCGCAGAGACCGCGCTGGACAAGGACCAATCGAGCCTGACGGCACTGAACATCCTCGGTCTGGTGCGGCTCGATTCCCTTTACGTCGCGCTCATCAGCATCGTGACGATCGCGATCTTCGTCTTCGGCCTGATGCTGCACCGGCGCAGAGAGTACGTGACGCTCAGGGCGTTGGGTCTAGGGGTTCCGGAGCTTCGGACGATGGTGGTGGCCGAGGCCGCCCTGGTGGCGCTGCTCGGCGTCACGATCGGGGTGGTGGTCGGGATCGCGGTCGGAGCTCTCACCGTCCGCGTGTTGCGGGCGCTGTTCATCCTGGAGCCCGCCGTGAGCTTCCCGGTCGGGCGCATCGCGGTGCTGGCGTCGCTCGCGTTGACGGGGGCACTGATCTCCTGCCTGGCCGCGACCGAGATCCTGCGCCGCCTCAGGCCGACCGAGGTGCTGCGGGAAGAGTGAAGCGCGGCGGAGGGCGCTCCGGGAGCCGGCGGCCCGGAACCGCGCCGTTCCTTGCGGATTTCAGGTTGAGGGTGAGGACGTCGTCAGCACCCTCGGGTCCTCCGACGCGGCATATCCCCGAACGGTCGGGCACCGGATCCTACGAGGCGTGCACGACATCACCGTCGACGAGGGTGTGGGTCACTCTCACGTCGAGCACCTGTCGGGCGTCGTCTTCGGCGGCCGCGAACAGGTCGTCACTCAGCACGACCAGGTCGGCCTGCTTGCCGACGGTGATCGAGCCCCGACGAGCCTCCGCGAACACGACGTGCGCGCCGCCCATCGTGTACGCGCGGATCGCGGTCTCGAGGTCCACCGTCTCCTCGGGGATCCATGACTCCACGCCGTCAAGGTCGGCCCGTGTGAGCGCCGTGTAGATGCCCACCATCGGGTCCATCTCGGCCACGTTCCAATCGCTGGAGAAGGCCAGTGTGGCGCCCGAGTCGCGGAGCGAACGGAACGCCCACGCGTGGCGCCATCGCTCGGGTCCGACGTTGCGCCGCCAGTCGGCGACGATCTCGGGCGCGCAGTGGCGGGGTTGCATGATCGGGGTGACCCCCAGTGCGCCGAACCGAGGCACGTCGTCGGCGTGCAGGCACTCGGTGTGCACCATGCCGTGGCGCGGCCGCAGATCGGGATTGGCGCGGCGCCCGGCCTCGAACCCGTCGAGGGCGACGCGCAGTCCCCGGTCGCCGGTGCCGTGCACGTGGCACGACCACCCGCCGCGCTCGAGCTCGATCACAAGCTCGGCGAACGCTGCCGGGTTCCAGAAGGGCTCGCCACGTTCGCCCGGCCGGTTCGCGTAGGGCTCCAGCATCGCCGCCGTCCACGGTTCGATCACGTCGTCGATGTAGAGCTTGATCGCACCTACCCGTAGCCGGTCGTCGTCGAAGCGAGCCCTCATCGCCGCGAACTCCTCGCGCTCCGCGTCGGTCGTGCCCACCGGGTGGAACATCGCCGTGACGAGCCGCGACCGCAGGCGCCCTTCATCGCGCGCCCGCTCGAAGATCCACATGTCGTCGGGCGAGTTCTGGGGCTCGACGATCGTCGTGATGCCGAGCCCGGTGGCCATGTGGAGGCTCTCGAGCGTGCGCTCGTACTGCAGCGTACGGTCGTAGCCGGGCAGCACGCCTTCCAGCGCAGCCTGTCCGGCGCGGCTGATGCCCATGACCGCGAAGTCCCCGACCACGCCCGTGGGCTCGCCGGTGTCAGGGTCCTTCCGCACGTGCCCCCAGGCCAGGGCGTCGGAGTCGCGCGTGATGTCGAAGATCTGCATGGCCTCGCGGTTCAGCCACACATTGTGTGCGTCGTATGTGAACAGGAACGCGGGTCGCCCGCCGGTCAGGCCCTCGAGGTCCTGCCAGGTGGGCATGCGTCCGCCGGGCATCACCGAGTAGTTGAACCCGACTCCTTCGATCCAGGCGTGGTCGGGATGCGCGTCGGCGTGACCTCGAACGCGCGCCTTGACCTCGTCGAACGTGGCCGCACCGGCGAGATCGACCTCGAGCGGGTTCGACCCGAGGCGCACGTGGTTGTGCGAGTCGATGAACCCCGGGAGCACAGTGGCGCCGGCGGCATCGATCACCTCGGTGCCCGGTCCGATGTGCTCCGGCGCCTCAGCGTCCTCGCCGAGCCACGAGATGCGATCATCCTCGACCGCGACCGCGCCCGCCCACGGTCGGTCGGCATCGACCGTGTACGCACGGGCGTTGCGGATCATCACCGACGCGGGCATCCGCGGAGTCTACGCCGGAGCGGGCGGCGCCAGGTCGCCGCGGGTGACCGCTTCCTCGATCAGCATGCAGGCCTCCGTGAACATTGGCCCGTGCTCACCCCGGGCCCCGCGATCGAGGAAGTCCAGCAGCGCCAGGGCGTCGAGTGCGGCGGCGATCGCGCGCCATCCCGGCGGCAGCTCTCCTCCCCCGGCCGTGAACCCCGATGTGAATCCGTCCACGAACGATGCGGGGAGCCGCTCCTGGCGCCTGAGCATGTTCCCGAGGTCGGCGAGCGGCGGGCCGGCGAACGCGAATTCCCAGTCGAAGACGGCGGCGACCGACGGCGAGCCATCCGGCTCGCGTGCCATCACGAGGTTCTTCCCGTTGAAGTCCGAATGCACGAGCGCTGCCTGCGTCGACACGGGTTCGAGGGCCGGGGCGGCTTCCGCGAGCAGTGCTTCGAACCCATCGGCGATCGCGGTCCCGAGTGCATCGCGTGCTCCCGATTCACCGAGCACCCGCTCGCCCATCGCCACCAGCAGCTCAGGGAGGGGGACGTCGAGCGGCCGAGGCCGCAGCGCGGGCCCGAGCAGGCCCGGCTCCTCGAACGTAAAGACACCGATCTCAGCGAGGACGCGACCGACGACATCGCCCAGCGCCCCGGATTCCTCGTCGGTCGCCGCCGCGAGGGCTTCATCGAGCGACCGGCCTTCCACGTAGACGGACAACGTGAGCGGCACGCTCGCGAGCTCCCCGGCGAGGTCGGCGCCCACGACGCGCGGAACGGGGACGCGCTCGGCGACGAGATGCGTGAGCGCGACCTCCTTCTCGAGCGACGCTGCGTCGTGGTCGAGCCGCATCACGTAACGTTCGCCGGCATGGTCGATCACACGGTAGGTGTCGCGCCGCGCGCCGCCGCTCAGTGGCTCGACGACATCGACCGTCGTCGCGAGCAGTGCCTCCGCGGCGCCCTGCAGGACCGGAAGCTCAGGACGGGGTTCGTGCTGGGCGGCGATGGGCGCGACACCCTCTGCTGGACACATCGATTCAGTGTTTACAACGCACCCGTAGGGCGAGGGAAGAGCCCCGCTCGTTCGACGACCGCGCGGACCGCCTCGTCGTGGCCCAGACCCATCAGGTGCAGGCCGGAGATGCCGTCGATCTCCCTGATGTTCTGCACGACATCGACCGTTCGCTCGAGGCCGACTTCGGCGGCGTCGGGGCCGGCCGCCTCGAGCGCCTCGATGATGGCCGGCGGAACCCGAACGCCCGGCAGCTTCTCATCCATGAACCGGGCCCCGGCGGCGCTCCGCAACGGCGCGAGACCGACGAGCACCGAGGCGCGCTCGAAGACCCCCCGCGCTCGCATGCCCTCGGCCCACGCCTCCAGACCTTCGACGTCGTAGGCGATCTGGGTCCACACGAGGTCCGCGCCTGCGTCGAGCTTGGCCTCAAGACGCGCCGGGTCATACGGATCGGCCAGCGGCATCTCGGCGACGCCGATCGCGTATCTGGGCGGATCGGAGACCTCCTGGCCGGCACTCGTGACGCCTTCCTCTCGCAGGCGGCGGACCGCGCGCACGACCTCGAGCACGGTGAGATCGGCGACGGTCGCGGCGTGAGGCTCGTCACCGACGTGCATCGGGTCACCGGTGAGACAGAGCACGTTTCGCGCACCCAGCGCCCAGGCGCCGAGCAGGTCGCCCGTGATCGCCAGGCGATTGCGATCACGGCACGTGATCTGCAACGTCGGCTCGATGCCTGCTCGAGCGACGAACGCGCTGCCGGCCACCGCCGACATGTGCGCACTCGCGGTGGGATTGTCGGTCACATTGACCGCATCGATCGATCCGACCAGCGCCCGGGCGTGGGCGGCGACCACAGTACCGTCCCCGCCGCGTGGCGGCACGATCTCACCGGTCACCGCGAACGATCCGGCTCGAAGGAGCGCAGCCAGTCGGCCTCCCGCGAGCGCCGCGTCGTTCGAGGCGCGCCCGCCGCTCACCGGCTGAACGCCTGCTGTTCGGCCGCGGCCACGGTGTTCACCAGCAGCATCGCGACCGTCATCGGCCCGACCCCGCCGGGAACAGGTGTGATCGCACCCGCCACCTCGGCCGCCTCCGTGTAGATCACGTCGCCGACGAGCCCGTCGGCCGTGCGATGCACGCCGACGTCGATCACGGTGGCGCCGGGCTTGATCATGTCGCCGCCGATCAGCTGGGGAACACCGGCCGCCGCCACGAGGATGTCCGCCCGGCTCGTGTGCGCTCCCAGGTCGCGCGTCTTCACGTGCGTACTGGTCACGGTCGCATTGCCTCGGATCGAGTCCTGGGCGAGCATGATCGACAGCGGCGCTCCGACCAGGTCGCCGTGACCGACCACCACGACCTCTGCGCTCTCGAGCTCGATGCCCTCGCGCAGCAGCAGCTCGACGATGCCGTAGGGGGTCGCGGGTGTGAATGTCGGTTCGCCGCGCACCATCATGCCCACGTTCCACGGATGCAGCCCGTCGACGTCCTTCTCGGGAGCGACGGTTCGCTGCACCTCCAGCTCCCTGAGTCCCGCCGGCATCGGCAACTGCACGATGATGCCGTGGATCTCGGGGTCGCGGTTGAGACGCCGCAGGGTGGCGAGCAACTCACCCTCGGTCACGTACGCCGGCAGATCGACCTGCTCGGATCGGATGCCGACGTCGGCACACGCCTTGTGCTTGGCACCGACGTAGATGCGAGAGGCCTGGTCGTCGCCCACGAGGACGGCGGCCAGGCCCGGTGTCACGCCCCTGTCGGAGAGCGCGCGCACCCGCTCGGTTACCTCCGAGCGGATCGCTGCCGAGATTGCCCTGCCGTCGAGGATCCGGGCGGTCACGTGGCGAATCCTACCCGTGCGCTGCAGGGCCGACCAAGCGATCGACCGGCTCGGTCGAATGATGCCTCAGTGCCGGAAGTGACGGGTGCCGGTAAGCACGACGGCCATCCCTCGTTCCTCCGCAGCGGCGAGCACCGCCTCGTCGCCCTTCGACCCGCCCGGGTGAATCACGGCAGTGCAACCGGCGTCGGCAGCCACCTCGAGCGCGTCGGAGAAGGGGAAGAAGGCATCGGACGCCACCACGGCCCCCTCGGCGCGAGCGCCCGCCTTGCGCGTCGCGATCCAGGACGCGTCGACGCGAGACATCTGTCCGGCCCCGACCCCGACGGTGGCTCCTTCCTTGGCCAACACGATCGTGTTCGACTTCACGCGCCACGCGATCGTCCACGCGAGCTCGAGGTCCGACCACTCCTGCACTGAGGGCTCCCGACTCGAAACGACCTTCCACTCTCCTCTGGTCTCCGTCACCAGGTCGCGATCCTGGACGAGCGCACCGCCGGGGAGTGGGCGAACGTCGAGCCCCCGACCGTCGGGAAGCGGCGCTGCCACGACGCGGAGGTTGGGACGATCGGCGAACGCTTCACTGGCCGCCGGCGTGAACGACGGGGCGATCACGACCTCGGTGAACACCTCGGCCATCGCCGCTGCGGCCTCGATGTCGACCGCTCCGCGGAAGGCCACGATCCCGCCGAACGCACTCACCTCGTCGCATGCGAATGCCGCTCGGTAGGAAGCAGCAAGCGTCGACATCGTTGCGACACCGCACGGGTTGTTGTGTTTCACGATCACGGCGGCCCCGTCGGGAAGAGCGGCCACGAGATCGTAGGCCGCATAGGCGTCGAGCCAGTTGTTGAAGGACATGTCCTTGCCCTGCAGCACCTGGGCCCCGCCGAGGGGGCCGGATCCCGCCGCTTCGCGGTACAACGCCCCTCGTTGATGCGGGTTCTCACCGTAGCGCAGGTCACCGAGCTTCTCGTAGGCGAGTCCGATGAAGGCCGGCAGCCGCTCGTCGGAGTCGTGGTCGGCGAACCACGAGGCGACGGCCGCATCGTAGGCGGCGGTATGAGCGAACGCGTCCGCTGCCAGGGCGCGGCGGGTCTCGCGCGTGAGTCCTCCCTCGCGCGTGAGCTCCTCGACGAGGTCGTCGTAGCGGGTGGGGTCGACCACGACCCCCACCGACTCGAAGTTCTTCGCCGCCGCTCGAACCATGGCCGGGCCACCGATGTCGATCTTCTCGATCACCTCGTCGAAGCCCGCGCCGGCGGCGACGGTCTCCCTGAAAGGGTAGAGGTTCACCACGACGAGGTCGAACGGCTCGATGCCCTGGGATGCGAGCTGATCCGCATGGTCCCGCTTCCTGCGGTCGGCCAAGATGCCCCCGTGGATCGCGGGGTGCAGCGTCTTCACGCGACCGCCCAGCATCTCGGGCCAACCGGTGAGGTCCTCGACCGGCGTGACGGCAAGTCCGGCTTCGGAGAGTACGGCGGCGGTTCCACCGCTCGACACGAGCGTGACGCCGAGGTCGATCAGCGCGCGGCCGAGATCGACGAGGCCGTGCTTGTCGTAGACGGCGAGCAGCGCCCGGCGTACCTGCGTCACCTGCGTCATCGGTTTCCTTCCGTGATCGTGACGTGCCGACCTTCCACGTGAACGCGACCCTCGACGAGCGCCCGCACCGCCCGCGGCAGCAACCGGTGCTCCACCTCGAGGATGCGCCCTTCGAGCGAGTGCCAGTCGTCATCGGCTCGCACGTCGACCGCTTCCTGCAGCACGATCGGCCCCGTGTCCATCCCTTCGTCGACCAGGAACACGCTCACCCCCGTCACCTTCACGCCGTGGGCGAGCGCGTCTCGGACCCCGTGCATGCCCGGGAACGAGGGCAGCAGGGAAGGATGCGTGTTGAGCCAGCGGCCATCGAACACGTCGAGCACGGCGCGGCCGAGCAGGCGCATGTATCCGGCGGTCACGACGACATCGGCGCCATGGCGCACGAGTGCCGAAGTCACCGCCTCGTCGAACGCATCGCGATCGGGGTACCCGGAGGGCTCGATCACCAGGGTCTCCACGCCCACGGCATCGGCTCGTTCGAGCGCCCGGATCGCCGGTCGGTCGGCGAGCACGAGCGAGATCCGTGGCCCGCAGAAGGCATCGTCGAGCAGTGCCTGCAGGTTCGTGCCGTTCCCCGACACCAAGACGGCGATGCGCTCCCCCATCCCGCGGCATGCTACCGAACCAGCGGCCGCGGACTTTCCGGGCGGAGCGAGCGGCACGGTTGGGGTAGCCTGGACGCGTTTCCGACCGACGAGGGGACCGCCGTGAAGAAGTGTCCGTACTGCGCCGAGATGATCCAGGACGAGGCCATCAAGTGCCGTTACTGCCACAGCGACCTGACGGTGGGCGTCGCCTCGACGACCCAACGGGCCTCCGAGCCCTCTGGGGACCCCGGGAGCACCACCGCGACCTCGCCGCCAACGCCGGCGGCGACGGCCGCCTCACCCACGCCCGAGGTCGAAGCTTCCGCACCCACGCCCGAGGTCGAGGCTTCCTCACCCACGTCCGGAGCGTCGCCCGTGAGTGAGACCACGGCACAGCCGGTCGCGTCGCAGACCCCCGCCGCGGACCCCGGGCAGGCTTCGCAGCCCGGTTCAGTGGCGGGCGACGTTCGATATACGCACTCGGGCTACCGTT
>JAOUEA010000171.1 GCA_029858935.1 Actinomycetota bacterium | reverse complement strand
TCCGCCAGCAGCGGGCGCAGCAGCTCCATCCCCGCCTTCATCGCGTTCGCGGCCAGGAGCACCTCAGGCACGAACAGGATGCCGTCGCGGAAGTCGATGCCGACGATGCGCATGCCCTCGACCAGGGCCTCGTTCAGCACCCTGTCGGCAGCCCATCCTCGCTCCAGCAAGATGCCGGTGCCGTCGAAGATCTCGTCGGCCAGCCCGTCGTAGAGATCGTCGTGCATCTGCGTGACGAGCTCGTCGTCGGGAAGCGTCTTCAGATCGAGCTCTTCCTCTTCTTCTGCCATGTCGCCTCCCTACATCTTCCTCAGGTCTTGCGGCTTCAGGTCTTTCGGCTTCAGGTCTTTCGGCATTCAGGCCCTCTGACGCTCGCCTTTGGGATCCCAGAGCGGGTCGCTCGTCACGGTGGCGGCGACTCGCTCGCCGAAGTACTCCACGTCGACCCGCGTGCCCTCGACCGCGAGCTCGGCGGGCAGGTAGCCGTAGACGATGCCGCACCCGACCGAGTAGCCGTAGTTCGCACTCGTGACGTAGGAGACCACCCGTCCGTCGTACCGGATCGGTTCCTTGCCCATGACCACCCGGCGGTCGTCGTCGAGGGTCATGCACGTGAGCCGCTGCTCGGGACCGCCCGCATCGCGGATCGACTCGAGGGCGGCCCTCCCCGCGAACTCCTTGTCCCACCGCACCGCGAAGCCGAGGCCGGCCGACAGCGGGTCGTGCTCGGTGTCGATGTCTTGACCCCAGAGCCGGTAGCCCTTCTCGAGCCGTAACGAATCGAAGGCGCCGGCACCGGCGGCAACGAGCCCGTGTTCGCGTCCTGCGTCCCACAGCACGTCCCAAGCACGCCGGCCCATCGCGATCTGGCCGTAGAGCTCCCAGCCGAGCTCGCCCGCATAGCTGATGCGCTGGGCCCACACCGGCGTGACCTCGCCGAGGCTCAGGTACTGCGCGGTCAGATATGGGAAAGCATCGTTCGAGACATCGACGTCGATCACCGATGCCAACACCTCGCGCGCCCTCGGCCCCCAGAGCCCGATCGCGAACAGCGACCCCGTGCGCACCGTGATCTGCACACGTTCCCCGCCTCGGACCTGCGAACGAAGGAACGCCTCGTCGTGGTGGCCCGATCCGCCGCCCGTCACCACGCGGAAGCGCTGCTCGTCCTTGCGGGTCACGGTCAGATCGAGCCGGATGCCCCCACGTTCGGTCAGTGCCGCCGTGTACACGACCGAACCCACTGGTCGGTCGATGCGGTTGGCGAAGACGCGCTCGAGATAGGCGAGCGCGTCGGGTCCGGTGACGTCGAACTTCGCGAACGGGGTGATGTCGAACAACCCCACGGCCTCGCGCGTCGCCAGGTGCTCGGCGCCGACCTCTGCCGACCATCCACGCGCCGCCCAGCCCTGCCGACGCGCCCACTCATGCGCCACGCCGCCGGCCAGGTCGCGGTTCGCCGTGAACCACTGCGGACGCTCCCATCCCGCACCCTGGAAGAACTCCGCTCCGAGCGCTCGATGGCGCTCGTAGAAGGGCGTGAGCTTCAAACCTCGCGGTGCCGCGGGCTGTTGCAGCGGATGGATGATGTCGTAGACCTCGCGGTACTGCTGCTTGCCACGCTCGAGCACGTACGGCGCCGACGTCTGGAACGGGTAGAAGCGGTTCGCGTCGGCTTCGGCGAGGTCGTAGCTCGGTGCCCCCTCCACCATCCACTCGGCCGCCTGGCGCGCCATGCCAGCGGCGTGGGTCACCCACACGGCTTCGCACACCCAGAGCCCGCGCACCGCGGCGCTTTCGCCGACGATCGACCCCGCATCGGGAGTGAACGAGAACATGCCGTTCAAAGTGCGGGAGGGATCGTCCGGCCGCATGCGTCCGGCGAGCGCCGGGAACATGCGAGCCGTCTCTGCCTCACAGCGCTCGAAGTCCTCGGGCGTGAAGGGCATCAGCGACGGCTGCACGTCGCCTCCGGGCCGCCTGATCGCTGACTGCGCCGTCACGATCGGCTCGTGCCGGTAGTTGCCGACGCCGAAGTGGTCCTCGCGCTGCCGGAAGTACAGCGACATGTCCTGGTGGCGCACCACGGGCTGCCGCAGCCAGCCGTCGCCTTCGGAACCTCCCGGCCCCAGGCTGAGCTCGGGCACGGGGTCGGTCCACACGAGCTGATGTTGCACTGCGACGAGTGGGATCGGAACGCCCGCCAGAGCGCCTACGGTCGGCCCCCAGATGCCGGCGCACAACATCACCCGTTCGCACTCGACGGTCCCGCGATCGGTTCGAACGCCGTGGACGCGTCCCTCGCTGATGTCGAAGCCGGTGACGGTCACCCCGCCCTCGAACGACACGCCCGCCGACTCGGCCCTGCGCGCGAGCGCCTCGACGATCTTGACGCCCTTGCCGGCCCCGTCGCTCGGCACCCAGTATGCGCCGAGGATCGTCGAGGGATCGAGCAGCGGCGATCGCTCGACCGCTTCGGCGGGCCCCAGAAGCTCGGTGCCATCGATGCCGAAGGACCGCGCGAACCCCTGCCGGCGCTTCAACTCCTCCATGCGCTCCGGGGTGGTGGCGACCTCGAGCGAACCGGCGCCGTACCAGCACCGGTCGCCGTCACCGTTCAGCGAGTCGTACAGGGCCACGGTGTCCTGCGCGATACGACACATCGTGCGCGACCCGTTCGTCTGGAAGATGATGCCCGGTGCGTGACTCGTCGATCCCCCGGTCTCGAACAGCGGCCCTTGGTCGATCACCAGCACGTCGGACACGCCGAGCTCGGTCAGGTGATAGGCCGCCGACACGCCGACGATGCCGGCGCCGACGATGACCGTCTGGGCGCGATCCCGCATGGCCTTCTTGCTCCCGCTCGCTGCGACGAGGTCATGGTGCCACGGCGGAGTGCGCGGGCAACACCCTGGTCGCGCGATGCGCAACCGTCGGGCGTGTTCAGCGCTCGTCGGACGAGGTCTCGACGATGTGATCGGGCGTGTGGTGCACGGCCGGCACCGACCCGAGTCGGCCCGCCCGGAAGTCCTCGAATGCGGTCACGAGTTCCTGTTTGGTGTTCATCACGAACGGCCCGTACCACGCGACCGGTTCTCGGATCGGACGCCCCCCGAGCACGAGCACCTCGACCTCGGGCGCTCGTGACTCCTGCGCGGTCGAGGCCGCCAGGCGCACGCCGTCGCCGGGGCCGAGGACCGCCAGTTGTCCGGTCTCGATCGGCCGGCCCTCGATCCCGACCGATCCCGCGCCCGAGAGCACGTAGGCCAGGGCGTTGTACGAGGGATCCCATGGCAGGTCGAGCGTCGCGCCGGGCGACAACGTGACGTGCAGCATCGTGATCGGGGTGTAGGTCTCACCGGGCCCGCCGTGACCGCCGAGCGATCCAGCGATCACGCGCACCAGCGCCCCACCGTCGGTCGACGCCAGCAAGCCGACCTCGCCGGCGCGCAGATCCTGATACCGCGGCGGCGCCCACTTCTGGGCCTTCGGAAGGTTCACCCACAGCTGGACGCCGTGGAAGAGCCCGCCGCTCACGACCAGCGCCTCGGGTGGCTTCTCGATGTGCAGGATGCCCGCCCCTGCCGTCATCCACTGGGTGTCGCCATTGGTGATCGTGCCTCCCCCTCCGTTGGAATCCTCGTGCTCGAACGTGCCGTCGATGATGTAGGTGACCGTCTCGAACCCGCGATGCGGGTGCCACGGAGTGCCCTTGGGCTCGCCCGGCGCATACTCCACCTCGCCCATCTGGTCCATGTGGATGAAGGGATCGAGATCGGCCAGGTCGACCCCTGCGAAGGCCCGACGGACGGGAAACCCCTCGCCTTCGAACCCGCCCGGTGCGATCGTGACGGTGCGCACGGGCCGGTGCACGCGGGTGGCGTCGAACGGGGGGACGCGATCGAGCGATGTGATGTCTTCGACGGTTACGGCCGGCATCGGTGCCCTCCTCTCGGATCTCCGGACCGGGTCTGCGGGCGCTCCGTCACAACGACACGTGCGTACGCAAGTATTCCTGGAGGGGGTCGCAACGGCGAGGGCGGCCCCCGAAGGGACCGCCCGTCGTCGTCGCAGCGTCGTCGAAACCGCAGCTCGCCAACCTCACGCAGCGGCCGGCAACCACTCCTGCACGACGTCGGAGTTCGCGTCGATCCAGGTCTGCGCCGCCTCTGCCGGATCGGTTCCCTCCTGGATCGCGAGCGCGACCTCGTTCTGATCTTGCTCGGTCCAGGCGAAGTTCGAGAAGAACTCGAACGCCGCAGGGTCCTTGGTCTGGAGGTCTGCGCTGAACGCCTTGTAGAGCACGTCCTCGGCGTAGTCGCAGTTGTAGCCCACGGCGGCGTCGGGATCCTCGGCCGCGATCGCCTCGCACTCGTCGTTGTAGGCGGGGAGCTCGACCTCAACGAGGTCGTACTTGGCGTTGGCCCACTGCGGTGTCCACCAGTACATCAAGATGGGCTCCTGCGAGTTGTAGGCCTTGTCGAGCGCCGCAAGCGAGGCCGCCTCGGAGCCGCTGTAGACGACCTCGAGGTCCAGCCCGAGACTCGCGATGATGGCCTCGTCGAAGATCGAGTAGGTCGTGTCGGCACCGAGGAACCGGCCCTTGTCGCCGGTCTCGGCCGTCGCGAACGCGTCGGCGTTGTCCTTGAAGCCCTCCCAGGTGGCGAACTCGGGGTTCTCCTCCACGACGTAGCTCGGGGTGAACCAGCCGATGTTGCCGACGATGCCGAGCAATCCGCCGTCGACCACCGTGCCGGCCTTGTCGATGTAGTCCTTGCGGTCCTTCAGGTGGCCCGACGGCCACACCTCGAGGGTCGCGTCGACGTCGCCGTCGGCCATCGCCGGGAACTGCCCCGACTCGTTGATCTCCTGCAACTCGACGGTGCAACCCATCTCGCTCTGCATCACGGCCTGGGCCACCGCGGCGTTCGCTTCGGCGCCGACCCACGGATTGACCGCGATCGTGATCGTGTCGCTCCCGCACTGTGCGGCGGCTGTGCTTCCGCCTCCGTCGCCCCCGGAGG
>JAOUEA010000172.1 GCA_029858935.1 Actinomycetota bacterium | reverse complement strand
CGCCACGGTGCACCCGGCTCGCCTCGCTCGCGGCTTGCGCCGAGTCGTGATGGAGATGGGCGTGCGGGTGCACGAGCAGACCCCGGTGACACGGTTCGCGGCCGGCTCGCCGACCGTCGCCGAGACGCCGTCGGGCACCGTTCGCGCCGGCGCGGCGGTGGTTGCGCTCAACGCGTGGGCCTCCCATTGGAAGCGATTCCGGCGGGCGATCACCGTACGGGGCAGCTACATCGTGCTGACGCAGACCGCGCCCGACCGTCTCAAGGAGATCGGTTGGACGAACGGGAGCGGCCTCTCGGACTATCGTGCGGCGCTCCATTACGTGCGCACCACCCCTGACGGCCGCATCGCGTTCGGTATCGGCGGCATGCAGCCGAACCTCGCCCGCACGATCGGGCCGCGCTTCGCCTATGACGAGCCCGCTTTGCGGGTGGCGATCTCCGACCTGCATCGCATGTTCCCGAACTTCGCCGATGTGCCGATCGAGGCCGGCTGGGGCGGGCCGATCGACGTGTCGGGCAGCCACCTCCCCTTCTTCGGCACGATGGAAGGAGGCACGGCGCACTACGGCCTCGGCTACACGGGCAACGGCGTGGGTCCGGCGCACCTGGGTGGACGGATCCTCGCCCATCGGGCGATCGGGCGGTACGACGAGGTGCTCAACCTGCCACTCGTCGACGCGGAGCCGATGCGGTTCCCACCGGAGCCGATCCGCTCACCGGGCGCGCTGATCGCGAACCACGCGATCCGCCACAAGGACGAGCTCGAGGACCGAGGTGAGCAACCGAACCCGATCGTGGACTTCGTCGCGAGGCTCCCCCGCCGCCTCGGCTACAACCTCGGCCCGTAGCCCGGCGCGCATGCGTCCCGCGACCATCGGGACTTGGGTCCGTCACCGGGACGCTTCGGCCGAGGCACGATGTCCACATGGGTTCGAACACGGTCCCTTCCGCGCACCCGATGTCGGGTATGGAGGCCTTCGCGCCGGCTGAGATCGCCGCATTGGTCGAGACCCGCGGAGTGACGAAGGCGAACGCTCCGATCGTCACCACGTTCGTGCTGGGTGTACTCGCCGGGGCGTTCATCGCTCTCGGAGCCGTGCTCGCCACGATGATCGGGACCGGCTCGGAACTCGGGTTCGGCATCACCCGATGGCTCGCAGGCATCGGCTTCTCACTGGGGCTCATCCTCGTCGTCGTGGCAGGGGCCGAGCTGTTCACCGGGAACAACCTGATCGTGATGAGCGTCGTGAGCGGCAAGGTTTCCGTCGCCCGGCTGCTGCGGAACTGGGCGATCGTCTATGCGGGGAACTTCGTCGGCGCCGCATCGATCGCGGTCATGGTGTGGCTCGGCGATTGGGGAAGCCAGGGAGACGGGTCGGTAGGCGCGAGCGCCCTCGCCATCGCCGCGACCAAGGCGACGTTGCCGTTCTGGACGATCTTCTGGCGCGCCGTGCTCGCCAACGCGCTCGTGTGCCTGGCCGTCTGGCTCGCGACGGGCGGCCGCACGATCGTGGACAAGGTCTTCGCGATCGTGTTCCCCATCAGCGCCTTCGTCGCGGCCGGGTTCGAGCACTCGGTCGCGAACATGTACTTCATCCCGATCGGCCTGCTGCTCGAACGCGACCTCCACGGCGCGCCGCACCGGTCGCTCGCGGGCCTGGACATGGCTGGGTTCGGCACCAACCTCGCCGCGGCCACGCTCGGCAACGTCGTCGGAGGGGCTCTGCTGGTCGGACTGGTGTACTGGTTCGTATACCTGCGACCGAGGCACGACGCATGACGAACCCGATCATCGAAGCATCGGCCCTCACGAAGCGCTACGGCTCGGCCCGAGGTGTCGAAGACCTCTCGTTCGAGGTGGGCGAGGGGGAGGTGTTCGGGTTCCTCGGACCCAACGGTGCCGGCAAGACGACCACGATCCGAACGATGCTCGACGTGATCAGGCCGACGTCGGGAACGCTGCGGATCTTCGGGTTGGATCCGCGCACCGACGGCGTGCGCGTGCGAGATCGGGCCGGCTACCTTCCGGGCGAATTGGCGCTGTATGAACGGCTCACCGGTTCGGATTACGTGCGCACGTTCGCGTCGCTGCGCCACGGCGTCGCATGGCCCTACGTCGAGGACCTTGCCGATCGGCTCTCGCTCGATCTCTCTCGGAAGATCGCCGACCTCTCCCACGGCAACAAGCAGAAGATCGGCCTCGTTCAGGCGTTCATGCATCGGCCAGACCTGTTGATCCTGGACGAGCCGACCCAGGGCCTCGATCCGCTCGTGCAACAGACGTTCTACGCGTTGCTGGAGCAGCAGCGCGAGCGAGGCGTCACCGTCTTCCTCTCGTCGCACGTGATGCCCGAGGTCGAGCGCGTGTGCGACCGGGTCGCGATCGTTCGCGAGGGCCGCCTCGTCGCCGTCGAGGACATCGGCGAGCTGAAGGCGCGCGCCCGGCGGCGCCTCGATCTGCATTTCGACGGACCGGCCCCGACCGAGGCCTTCGCACGACTCCCGAGCGTCCGACGGGCCGAGCCCAACGGAGACGCGCTCATGCTCACCGTCGAGGGCCCACTCGACGCGGTGATCAAGGAAGCCGCGCGCTTCACCGTGGTGAACGTCGAGACCCGTGAGCCGAGCCTCGAGGATCTCTTCCTCGCCTATTTCGGCGCGGACGGAGGACCGCCCGCGAGCGACCCATCCTCGCGAAGCGAGACGACGTCGTGAGCGGGCTCCTCACCAAGGCCGTTCGGGACCAACGCCGCGGGTTGGTCGGCTGGGGCATCGCCGTCGCCGCCGTCGTGGCGATGTACGCAGCCTTCTTCCCGAGCATCGCGAAGAGCGCGGCCGACCTGCAGCGCTATATCGACAACCTGCCCGAGGCGATCCGCAACATCGTCGCCGGCGAGGACTACTCGACGCCCATCGGCTACCTCGAGAGCGAGTTCTTCAACACGATGGGCCCGCTGGTCGTGCTGATCTTCGCGATCGGCGCCGGGTCGCGGGCGATCGCCGGCGAAGAGGAATCGGGCACCCTGGACCTCCTGCTGTCGACACCGGTTCGCCGCGCGCAGGTGCTGGTGACCAAGGCGGCCGCGATCGTGGGGTCGGCGGCGGCCCTCGCCGTCGTTGCCGCGGTCTCGATCGCGCTGTTCGGCCCCCCGTTCGACCTCACCGTGCCGATCGGGAACGTGCTCGCGGCCTGCTCGATGCTGGCGCTGCTCGGCCTCGCGTTCGGCGGCGTGTCGTTCGCGGTCGGGGCCGCCACCGGCCGCCGCACCTTCGCGAACGCCGTCGGCGGCGGCCTCGCCGTGGTGACCTTCATCGTGCATGCGGTCGGCCCGACGGTCGACTGGCTTCGCCCATTGCGGCCGTTCTCGCCGTTCCGCTGGTACCAGGACCCCGGGCTCCTCACCGGTGGCCTGCACGCGCGGAACGTGCTCGTGCTGGTGGGCATCGCCGTCGTGTCGTTCGCGGTCGCACGCATCGCGTTCGATCGACGCGATCTCTCCAGCTGAAGGACCGGGTTCGAGCGGCCGGAAGAGACCGCAGATCGTCTGTCACTCGCCGAACGACGAGAATCCGGGCGCGACCTGCGGCCAGGGCCGGGAGGCTTCCCACGACGCCCCGACCGCCAACACGAGATCGTCCCCGAACCGCGGACCGGTGATCTGCATGCCGAACGGCACCCCGTTGGGCGAGATGCCCGCCGGTACCGAGAGCGCCGGATGCCCGGTGATGTTGGCCGCCTGCGTGTTGTAGGCAGCGGCGGGCGTTCCTACTTCGTCGGCTCCCGGCATGCGGCCGTCGGCATAGAAGCCTTCCACGCACATCGTCGGCGAGACCAGCACGGCGTCTTCGCCGAGCAACCGGTCGAGCGAACGTGTGTGGACGAAGCGGCGCCGTCGCGCCGCGAGGTAGTCGTCGGGCGAGAGATCCGCTGCGTGCTCCAGCTGAGATCGCAGGTACGGGGTCAGCTCCTCGGCTCGCTGAACGACCTCGTTGC
Organism: Actinomycetota bacterium; assembly: GCA_029858935.1. Lineage (GTDB taxonomy): Bacteria > Actinomycetota > UBA4738 > UBA4738 > HRBIN12 > JAOUEA01. The sequence continues at coordinate 1,028 of JAOUEA010000172.1, read as the reverse complement.
GCCCGACCCAGGTCAGCTCCTCGATCGCCGCGGTGATGAACCAATCGTCGTCGATCTGGGCCGGGAACGGCGCCGGTACGTGCTCGACCGCGATGCCGGTGGCGGCCTCGAGCGCCCTCACGGCCTCCTCGTAGAGCGCGGCGATCGCCCCGGGCAGCGGGCCGTAGTCGACCATGCGCGGCGTCGCCAGAATGCGTGAGGGCCACGCCTCGAGCCGTGGCGACCACGCAGGGAGCGCCGTGGGGTCGCCCGCAACGGGACCACGCATCACGTCGAGCAGCAACGAAACGTCGGCCACGCTCAGACCGAGGGGACCCTTCGTCGACAGATCGATCCAGGACGGGATGGGGTCGCGGCCGATCAGGCCCGCGCTCGGCTTGAGCCCGACGAGGCCGCAGAACGCAGCAGGGATGCGGATCGAGCCTCCGCCGTCGGTGGCCGTCGCCAAGGGCGCCATGCCGGACGCGAGCGCGGCCCCGCTGCCGCCGCTCGATCCGCCGGGCGACCAATCGAGCGCCCACGGATCGCGCGTATCGCCGAAGAGGCGGTTCGAGGTGAACCCCTCGAACGCGAACTCGGGCACGTTCGTCTTGCCGACAACGATCGCGCCGGCGGCGCGAAGACGAGCCACGACCTCGCAGTCCTGCTCCGCCGGAACAGCGTCCTCGCGGAGCAGTGACCCGAACGTCGTCGGGAGCCCGGCGACGTCTTCGTTGTCCTTCACGAGGAGCGGCAGTCCCGCGAGCGGACCGAGTTCCTCCCCCGCTTCGATCCGACCGTCGATCGCGACGGCGTCTGCGTAGGCAGCGTCGCGTCGGATGCGCACCACCGCGTTGATCGGACCGTCAAGCCGTTCGATGCGTTCGAGCGACCGGGCAACCAGGGATTCGGCGGACAGGAGTCGCTCACGGACGGCGGAGGCGATCTGCTGCAAGGGCATGCGGCGAAGCGTATCCACGCACGAGGCAGGAGGACAACGAACATGCCCACGAGGCTCGCGGCCGTTAGGCTTCGGCTCGTGGACGCCG
>JAOUEA010000020.1 GCA_029858935.1 Actinomycetota bacterium | reverse complement strand
TACGCGGCGAGCTCCGCGGCTGCCTCCGCGACGATCTCGATGCACTCGTCGATGCGGTCGCGATGCGTGCGGTGCGACACGATGCAGACCCGCAGCACGAATCGACCGTGGATGCGCGTGGACGACAGGAACACCCGCTTCGAGTCGTTGATGCGTCGCAGGAACTCGGCCTGGCGCTCGTCGTCGGCCGCGCCGCTCGTCGACCCCGCCAGCCTGAACACGACCGTGCTCAACTGGGGTCGCCAACACACCTCGACGTTGGGATCGGCTCCGAAGGCTTCGGTCACGACCTGCGCGAGGTCGAGCTTCTCGTCGAGGGCGTCGCGGAACGCGGCCACGCCGTGCAACCGCAGCGGGAACCACACGCGCAAGCCCCGCCAGTCGCGCGAGAGCTCCGCGGAATACTCGCTGTAGTTCGGCAGTTCGCCGGTGGCCGGCAGGTCCTGCAGGTAGGCCGCGCCCTCGTAGTGGGCGTCGCGCAGCGCCTGTCCGTCGCGCACGACGAGCCCACCGGTGCCATAGGGCAGGAACATGCCTTTGTGTGGGTCGAGCGTCACCGAGTCGCTGCGCTCGATGCCCGAGAACCACTCCTTCCCGCGGTCGGTGAGCTGGAAGAATCCGCCGTAGGCGCCGTCGACATGCATCCACAGACCCTCGGCGGCCGCCACATCGGCGACCGCAGCGAGCGGGTCGATCGCGCCGGTGTTCGTGGTGCCCGCGCTCGGGGCGACCAGGAACGGGCGAAGGCCCGCCGCGCGGTCCGCACGGACGGCGGCCTGCAGCGCCCCCGGATCCATGCGGAGCTCGGCGTCGGTCGGCACCAATCGCAGGTTCCGCTTCGAGAAGCCGGCGATCGTTGCCGCCTTCGTGACGCTCGCATGTGCCTGCTCGCTCACGTAGTACGTGCCGTCGAGGAAGTCCTCGCCGAGCTTCGCGTGTCGCGCCGTGACCATGGCCGAGAGGTTCGCCATCGATCCTCCCGACAACAGGAGTCCTTGCGAGCTCGACGGGTAGTCGAAGACGTCGCACAGCCAGCGGGTGACGTTCTCCTCGATCTGCACGACGGCAGGGCTCGGTTGCCACAGCCCCGCATACCGGTTCACCCCCTGAGCCAGGAACTCGGCCAGCGCCGCCGTATACAGCCCGCCGCCGGGGATGTAGGCAAGGTAACCCGGGCCCGCATACTCGAACGTGCGCTCGATCGCCCGCTTCGACTCGTCGAAGAGCGCCTCGAACTCACCACCGATCTCCGGGGGTTGCGAGCGCAGCTCGCGAGCGAGCTCCACCGCGCCCTCGGTCGCCTCAGCGGGGGCGTCGTCCAGCCCGTGGATGAACTCGATCAGGTACGCAAGGGCGGCTTCGCCCATCGCGCGCATCTCCTCGGGAGATGGGTCGAGCGGCAACATGGCGACCATGGTAGCCGCGCCGCGGTGCAGGGAGTCCCGCGCGGGGCTACGTGCTCGTCCCTGCCGGGCTCACGTCGTCGAGCAGGGCTTTCGAGGCTTCCGCGATGGCGGCGACGGCGCGCTCGAAGGCTTCCTCGTTCTTCCGCGAGGGCTCTCGGTACCCGCTCACCTTCCGCACGTACTGCCTCGCCGCGGCCCGGATGTCCTCGCCGCTCGCCGGCTCCTCGGCGCTGCGCAGGGTCTTGATGCTTCGGCACATGCGGAGCAGCCTACGACGTCTCGGCGATTCAGCGGCGACCGACGAGATGACGAACCCGACCCGAGGCGTCGCGGGCACGGTCGATCTCCCCCTCGCTCGGCTTCACCGGCGCGAACCGCTCCCGCTCGAACGTTCGCACGACGAGATCGGCGGCCTCGACCACGTCGGCATCGAGGCCTGCGTCGCCCGCCAGTTCGTCGAGGAACTCGCTCGGGGTCGACTGCGGAGCCCGCACGTGTCCGGTCGGGCCGAGGGCATCGACCAACGCGAGGAAGGCGGCCTCGCCGGGAGCGATCGGATCTGCATGCGACCGGCGCCGCGACCGGCGAGCGAGCGTGAGCGCCACCCCGGCGACCATCAGCACCAGCATGACCACCGGCCAGGTGCGCAGCGCAAGCGCTCCGGTCGCGCCCACGACGCGGCCGGCTTCACCCGCCGCGGCCTTCAACGGCGCCGGGACGACGTCGCGCATGAAACGGCCGATCGCGGCGAACACCGGGCCGGCCATGAACCGACCCGCGGCGCTCGGGGCCGCTTCCGGCACCCCGAACGTGGGGTCGTACGGCACCCAGCCGATGCCCGGGTAGAAGACCTCCACCCACGCGTGCGCGTCGGACTGCTTCACCTCGAAGTAGCCCGTGAGCGGGTTGCGCTGGCCCGGGCCGTAGCCGGTGACGAGGCGGGTCGGGATGCCCAACGTCCGCAACATCACTGCCATCGAGGACGCGATCTGTTCGCAGTACCCGCGGCGGGTCTCGAACAGGAAGTGATCGACCGCGTCGACACCCTCGGGATCGCGAGGCACCCCGAGGTCGTACCGCGTATTGGCGCGCAGCCATCGCTGCACCGCGATGACCCGGTCGTACCAGGCCGCGCGACCACGAGTGATCTCGGCCGCGAGGTCGCCCACGCGCGACGGCAGGTCGTCCGGTAGCTGCAAGTACGGCGTGAGACCCCGCGGCACCTGTGCACGCGCCAGTCGAAGCAGCGGCGCGGGGGTCGCCGGCACCTCGGACACCACCGAGTACACGAGTCCGCGGTCGAGCAGGATCGGCGAGCGGATCGACCCGGCGGCGTCGACGCGCAACCCTGCCGAGGGGAAGAACACCTGGCGTGCGCTCGCGGCCGCGAACAGCACGTTGGGTTGGGGAACCTCGATGTAGAACGTCTGGACGACACGCGACGAACCGCCGCCCAACGCCCCGTTGCCCAGAGCGATGTCGGACGGAACCACGACCGAGAGACCGTCGCCATCCGGTGTCAGCGAAGTCGTCTCGTCGTGGGTCACCGTCCACAGGGCGCCGTCGAAGCGGTCGAAGACTTGGGCCCGCCACAGCGCGGCCTGCTGGGCACGCACCCTGAAGGCGAGGTCGTCGGACAACCGCCCTCTCGCCTGCAGGTCGACGACGTCGCTGAACCCCGGATACCCACCCGACGAGAAGTCGACGACCCCATCTCCGGCCTCGGCAGGCAGGCCTGGGTTCGAGACGGTTCCATCGAAGCCCGAGACCGCCGACGGATTCCCGGCGAGAGAGAACGGCGGCGTGCGCACGAAGCTGCCCGGAAGGCGAGGCATCGAGACGAAGACGAGCGAGGTCGCGAGCAGCGCGAGGCCCGCGGTGGCCGCGGCCGGGCGGATCGGGGCCGTTCGCGGGCTCCGGCGATCGGGCGCCACCCGGCGGATCGCCACGGGCGCCGCCACCTGGTCGGCGCGCGGCTTCGCCGAAAGCGAGAGCCAGGCTCCGGCGAACCCTGCCCATGGCAGCAGGAAGAGCGCGAACGACGTCGTGAGCGAGAGCGAGCCCGCCTCGGCGATCAAGATGAGGCTCGACACCATCGAGAACGCGAGGTCGCGGCGCCGGGGCACATCGAATGCGTGCAGCACCTGCACCCAGAGGAACAACGACGCGAGCGGGATCCGGGCCTGGTCGACCGAGGTCACGCTTCGGACATCCCCGAGGAACTGCCCGAGGGCGGCCAGCAGGGCGACCGAGAGCGCGACCTTGAGCAGCAGGTTCGATGCGTGTCGCCGCCGGTAGGAGAACCAGTATCCGAGTGGTGCCAGCAGCAGCGAGGCGACGGCGACGGGAGCGGGCACGGCATCGGGTTGCGCGACGACAGCCCCGATGGCGATCGTGACGGCGACCGCGACCACGACCCGGATCGCGATCGAGTCCTCCGGCCGCCCGGCCGAGGCCCTGATCTCGAGCTTCATCGGCTCACCGCCTCGAGGGGCGCCTCGCCGAGCGCCGCCGACAATGAAGCCCCGAGCCGCCACGCGTGCACCGATGCACCCGCTGCCCGCAACCGCTGCACCAGGCCGGCCAGACGTTCCTCGCTCGACACCCCTCGGGCCGCCCCGCGATCGAGCATCACCGGGATCGCGACCACCGTGCCGATCGACTCGGCCACCGCCTGCACGGCTGGTGCCAGGTGCTCCGCGTCGTTGTCCGGCCACGTCGGGAAGACGAGCACCACGGTCTCAGTGCCTCGAAGTGCAGGGGCGACGTCGGCGACCACGGCGGCGAACGGGCGGGCTCGGGCCACGGGGCGCAGCAGGGCAAGATGCTCGAGCAGCTCGTCATCGCTCGCACGAGCGAGCACATCGAGCTCACCGTCGTCGCTTGATCCGGTCACGAGACGGGCTCCGTGACCCTGCGCGAGCGCCGCGAGCGCGATCGAGGCCGCTGCCGAGCAGACGCGGTCCAGCGGCGTGAACGCCTCGCCCGCCGCCTCGTCGTCGCGCGACGCGTCGATCACGATCGCCAACTTCCGCGTCTGCTCCTGCTCGAGCTCGCGCACCATCATCACGCCGGTGCGCGCCGTCGAAGCCCAGTGCACGTGCCGCATGCTGTCGCCCGGTCTGTATTCACGGACGCCTAGGTACTCGGGACCCTGGCCTCGGCGTGGAGCCGTATGCATCGCGATCTCACTGGTCGAAACTGGCTGCACGAACGGGAGGGGTCCGAGCGGCTCGACCGCCGGGAGCACGAGCGTGCTCTCTCCACCCACCTCGACCCGACGGCGCCGCTCCGCGACACCGAACGGCGCGGCAGAGCGCACCGAGACCGACGTCGGGGCGTGCGTTCCTCGTCTGCGAGCCACACGCCTCGTGGTGACCTCGACGCGCTCGCCCGGTCGCACCGTGCCCACCCACAGGTTGGCCGCTTCCAGGAACCGGTCGTGCAGGATCAGCCCGCGACGGGTTCCCCGACGTCCGCCGCGCACGATCACGTCGACGAGCGGCTCCTCACCCTGGTGCACGCGGTCGGGGGCCCGCCGGGTGACGTCGATGCCGCGAGTGGACCGTGCGGGAAGCACGAACCCGGTGATGACGGCTCCCAGGAGCATGGCGGCCAGCACGAAGAGCCATCCGGCCTGCACGTTCGTGCCGAGGAAGAACAACACACCGGCCCCGATCAGCAGGCCGATCGCCCGCTTGCGCAGGCGCATCGGTCAGCCTCGCCCGGGGCTCGCGTCGACGTGCAGCGGCACCGGCACCTCATCGAGCGCCCTGCCCACGACGCGGCGCCCGATCTCGGCGCCTGCCCGTGCCTGGCGTGGCACGACCCGGTGCGAGAGCACCGACGGGGCGAGGGCCTTCACGTCGTCGGGCAACACGTGGTCGCGTCCGCGAGCTGCCGCCTGCGCCTGGGCGCACCGCGTGAGCACGACGGTGGACCGGGGCGATGCCCCCAGGGCGACCTCCGGCGCTTGCCGCGTGGCGGTCACCAACGCGACCACGTAGTCCACGATCGTGTCGTCGACATGGACCGTTCGCACGGCCCGCTGCGCACGCAACACCTGGTCGGGCGAGAGCACCGGACGCAGGTCGTGCATGGGATGCCTGCGCAGCTGTCGCCGGACGATGTCTCGAGACATCGACCCGTCGGGGTAGCCGACGAAGACCGTCATCGCGAATCGATCGAGTTGCCCCTCGGGGAGCGGGTACGTGCCGTGCTGCTCGATCGGGTTCTCGGTCGCGATCACGACGTACGGAGCCGGCAGAGGGTACGTGGTGCCTTCCACCGTGACCTGGCGCTCTTCCATCGGCTCCAGGAGCGCCGACTGGGTCCTCGGCGTCGTCCTGTTGATCTCGTCGACCAGCACGACGTTGGCGAACACCGGGCCGGGCACGAACCGGAATTCACCGTGCTGCTGGTCGTAGACGCTGATGCCGGTGAGGTCGCTCGGCAGCAGATCGGGGGTCGATTGGATGCGGCTGAACTCCCCACCGATCGATCGAGCGAGCGCCCGAGCGAGCGTGGTCTTGCCGACCCCCGGCACACCCTCGAGCAGCAGGTTCCCGTCGGCGAGCAGGCACACGGCGGCGGTCTCCACGGCGTCGGTGTTGCCGGCGATCACGAGCTCGACGTTGTCGACGAGTCGGCGGAAGGCGTCAGCGACGTCCGCCGCCCCGGCGGGGGCGGGCGAAGGGTCGATCATGTAAGGAAGCTTCGACCCCTGCGGGGCAGCGCTTGAGGGCCCGTCGCTACCTCGCGTCGGCGCGCCGCTTGGCGAGCGCGCTGATCGCTTCCATCACCGTTCGGTGGGCCAGGATCGCCGTGACCTCGGCGTGGTCGTACGGCGGCGAGACCTCCACGACGTCCATGCCGACGAGCTCGACCCGGCCCACGATCTGACGGACCGATCGCAGCAGTTCCCGCGCGAGCATGCCCCCCGACTCGGGCGTGCCGGTCGCGGGCGCCATGCCCGGATCGACCACGTCGATGTCGACCGACAGGTAGATGCAGTCGGGACCGTCGAGCGCTTCGGCGATCGCGTCGGAGATCACCGCCTCACTCCCCCGTTCCTCGACCTCGACCATCGTGTGCCAGCGCAGACCTTGCTCCCGCATCCAGTCCCAGGTCTCCTGCTCCGGCCAGTAGCCACGGAGCCCCACCTGCACGAAGTTGGGCCCCGCGACCCAGCCTTCCTCGATCAAGCGGCGCATCGGCTCGCCGTGGCCATAGAGGTTCCCCCATTGATCCGCGCCCGTATCGGCATGGGCATCGAAATGCACGACGCCGACCTTGCGGGGCCAGACATGGCGCGCGACAGCCGCCGCGCTCGGGTAGGTGATCGAGTGATCGCCGCCGAGCACGATCGGGACCGCGCCCGCGCTCGCCACTCGGAACACCTTTTCGTGGATCACCCGGAGCGCCCGCTCGAACCGCGTGGGAACGATGGGCGCATCGCCCGCGTCCACGACGGTCAGATGCTCGTACGGCTCGACGTCGAGTTGGATCGACCAGGCGTAGTCACTGCCCCAAGCGGTGGGCGCCATGCGGATCGCCCGAGGGCCGAACCTGGCGCCCGGCCGCGACGAGGTGCCTTCATCGAGGGGCGCTCCGACGATCGCGACGTCGGCGTCGGCGGCGCGGAGGGCCTCGTCGTCGGTCGCCCACGGCAGCTTCTCGAACGAGCCCCGCCAGTCCGAGTAATAGGGCAGGTCGGTGGTCGTGAACTCGCTGAACTCGTCGTCCCCGCGAAGCTCGCTGTGTTCGATGCGGAAATCCGGAGCGTCGGTCATGCTGCGAAGCTTGCCACACCGGGCGGTCGAGAGCCTCGCTCCGACACCATGGACTCGTCACACTCGCCGCCGGGCTCACGCACTAGGCTCGGCGCTGTGGAACCCGCCTCCCGCGGTGGCCGCTCGCGCCGCCTGCTGCTCATCGCACTCGCTGCCGCCGTGCCATGGTCGTGGTTCCTCGTGCGCGGCGTGGGTGGCCCCGTGGACTCGGTGGCTGTCGGCCTGCCCTTCGTCGGTGTCGCGGCGATCGTCGCGACCGCGGTCGCCGCCGTGCTGACCGCTCGCGCATGGCCACTCGTCGCGGGTGCGTCCACGTTCGTGGTCTGCGCGGTGGCCGTGCTGGCGCCTCGGTGGCCGAGCACGATCGCCCTGCCCTCGCCCGCCTACCGTGTGGTCATGGCGAACCTCTGGGAAGAGAACCCCACCCCACAGGCAGTGCCGACGTCGCTTCTCGAACGCGACGCCGACATGATCGTCGCCGTGGAACTCCCAGGCCCGCCGTTCGCCGACGAGATGACGGCGAGCGCGGCATCGGCAGGCCTGGTCTCGACCGTCCGCGATGGAGAACTCGCCGCGTGGTCGCGATTCCCGCTGCGAGAGCTCGCCGACCAGGGCCTGCCTCCTGCTCGCGTGATGCGCGTCGGGGTCGACGCGCCCGGTTCACCGTTCGTGATGTACGTGGTTCACGGGTTGAACCCCCTGAGAGACACGACCTTCTCCGATCAACGCCGATTCGTCGACGACCTGCTGGCCTCGATCCGGAGCGAACACAGACCGGTGGTCGTCGCCGGCGACTTCAACATGAGCGATCGGGTCGTGAGCTACCGGATGATGGCCGGCTCGCTCACCGATGCGATGCGCGCCGGCGACGCGGGAGGAACGACCTACGTCGGGGGCTGGTGGGCGCCCTTGCTGCTGCGCATCGACCACATCTTCGTCGACCCGGGATGGTGCGCCGCCGACCCTGGCACCTTCACGGTTGCCGGATCCGACCACCGTGGCATCGAAGTCGGGGTCGGTCCGTGCGCGTGAGCGGGTCGATGGCGCGCGACAGACAGAAGGCCGGGGTCGGACCCCCGGCCTTCTGACGTTTCCAAGTCCTGCGACTACAGGATACCGGCCCCGGTCAGGTACTCGGATGCGACATCGGCGACGTCGCGCTTGTCGTTCACCACCTGGCCGACCATATCGCGCATGTTCTCGTCGGTGAGTGTGGTCGTGACGGAGTCGAGCAGTGCCCCGAGCTCGTCGCTCGCGACTTCCTCCCGAACGACCGGGATGAAGTTCCCGTTGGCCTGCAGGTTCATGTCGTCGGTCAACACGACGTACCCCTTGTCGACGATCGTCGGGTCGAGGGAGAACAGCTCGCCGACCTCGACCGCGCCGCTGTCGACTGCAGCCACGGTCTTCGGCCCCCCGAAGTCCAGGGGCTTGAAATCGGCGAATTCGATCCCGTACGTGTCCTTCAGACCAGGGATGCAGAAATCGGACTTCGGACAGTCCGGCGGGGCACCGAGCTTGAAGCCACCGGCGACGGCGGCGAGGCTGCTCATGTCGGTGAGGTTGTTCGCCTCGGCGGTCTCAGGCAACACGACGAACACGTTCGTGCTATTGGCCGGGGAATGCGCGTAGGTAACGAGTCCCTCCGAAGCAACCGCTGCTGAAAGGGCCGCGGCAACGGCCGCCGGATCGCCATTCGTCGGCGCCGACTCGTCGTACTGGGGGAGATCGAAACCGGTGTATTCGGGTTTCAGGTCGATCTCACCTGCCGTGAGCGCCTCGTTGCCGACCGCGCGATCGGCGATCTCGAGCTCCCGCTTCACGGTGTATCCGTTCGCCTCGAGGACCTGGGCGTACATCTCTGCCACGAGCTGGTTCTCGGCGAATGCGCCGGAAACCCCGACGACCAGCTCGCCTTTGGGCTCGGCGCTCGCACTGGCGCCGCCGCCCGTGTCGTCCCCACCCGAGTCCCCACATGCGGCCGCGAACAGCGACAGCGCGAGGAGGCCCGCCCCGAGGACGAACATGCGGTGATTCCGCATGGGTAACCCCTCCAGTCGGTCATGGGGTGTCCATCTCCCCGACGGTGGACAAGGCAGCACCCTACCAACGAGGGTGCCTTAACCGCTACGCAACCTCCAACGGTCTCGGCAAGGAACCGAACGTTACGCGGGAATCTTCCCGGACCCTTTGGATCCCGATGTCAGTCGAGGCGCAGCGAGCCGCGCGAGCAGTGTGAAGACGAGGTCGGTCAATACCGAGATCGCCGCGATCAAGATCGCGCCGGCAACCATTCGATCGTTCTCACGCTGGTAGAAGCCGTCGATCACGTAGCGCCCGAGCCCTCCCCCGGCGATCAACGCCGCCAAGCCCGCTGTCGCCACGATCTGCACGGCAGCCAGGCGAAGGCCGGTCATGATCAAAGGAGTGGCGAGTGGCACCTCGAGTCGCCGCAGAACCTGCATGCCGCTCATGCCCATGCCACGCGCGGCCTCGACCGTCTCGCGATCGACCTGATCGATGCCGACGTAGGTGTTGATGAGGATGACGGGGATGCCGAGGGCAGCGAGCGCGACGATCGTCGGCAGCGAGCCGAATGCCAGCGCCGGTACACGCTCAACGGCGATCAGGAAGACCAGACCCAGGATCGCGAGCGATGGCACGGAACGCCCGATGTTCGCAACCTGTACCGAGATGAACCGCCCACGCCCGGTATGCCCGATCGCGAGACCGAGCGGTACGGCGATCACGGTCGCGATCGTCAGCGCGATCAAACTCAACTGCAGGTGCTCCCACACGCGGATCGGAACGCCGTTGGAGCCGGACCAGTTCGCCGGGTCCGTGAGCCACGAGAATCCATCGGTGATGATCTCCACTTAGGTCGCCACCGTTCGTGTGCCGCCAGGGGTCGACCATGGGGTGACGAGACGCTGGAGCCCAAGGAGGAGCAGATCGGCGAGGATCGCGAGAGCCACCGAGAGCACCACGCCGAGCAGCAGCGGCGTCGGGAAGAACGTATCCAAGCCGAGGAGGATGAACTGCCCGAATCCCCCTCGCCCGATCAGCGCTGCAATCGTCACGAGGCCGATCGCCGAGACGATGGCGATTCGCACTCCTGCGATGATCACGGGCACGGCGAGCGGAACCTCAACCCGCCACAGAACCTGGCGTCTCGAAAGCCCCATGCCGATCGCGGCTTCCCGCACGTCGGCTTCCACCGAGTCGAGTCCGGCCAACGTGTTCCGGAACAAGATGAGGATGCTGTACGCGACCAGCGGGATGCCCACGGTCGTTTGGGACAGACCGGTGATCGGCAGCAGAAGGAAGATGAACGCGAAGCTGGGAATCGTGTAGAGGATGCCGATAGCCCACGTGACCGGTGGGATCGTCCATCGGTGTCGCGATGCCAGCACGGCAAGCGGAAACGCGATCGCGAGTCCGATCGTGACCGAGCTCCCGGTCAACACGACGTGCTGGAGCCCGCGACTCCACACATCGTCGAGATGGTCCACGATCCACTGCCAACGCACGATCGGCTCCCCCTCGAACTGCGCGACCACCAGGGAGAGCATCCCCATCAGGCCACGATCTCCTTCGAGATGCGCTCGAGGGTGAGGATCCCCCGGTAGTGCTGCCCTTCGCTGACCACCACGGCAGCCGCGGTGCGTGACGTCACCACCGAGTCGAGGGCCTGCCGCAGAGAGTCTCGAGCGGTCACGTACGCGCTGAAGGGGCGAGGCGTCGGCTCACCCGCCGTCGCGCAGCCCTCGAGCTCATGGCGATCGACCCACCCCAGCAATTCGCCCTCATCGACCACGCTCACCCATCCGAAGCCGGCCTCGTCGATCACGCGACGAGCCTCGTCGGCGCTCGCGCTCGGCGAGACGACCGGACCGTCGTCCACCTCGATGTCGCCGACCTTGATCAGCGCGAGCCGTTTGAGGCCGCGCTCCGCGCCGACGAACTCGCGCACGAAGTCGTTCTCGGGCTCCCGCAGCACGGTCTCGGGTGGCGCGAACTGCTCCAGCACGCCGCCGACGTTCAGGATGGCCATGCGGTCGCTGAGCTTGATCGCTTCGTCGACATCGTGGGTCACGAACACGATCGTCTTGCGCAGCCGCGCCTGGATGTCGAGGAACTGGTCCTGCAGGCGACCACGGACGATCGGATCGACCGCGGCGAACGGCTCGTCCATGAGCATCACCGGCGGGTCGGCGGCGAGCGCCCGGGCGACCCCGACACGCTGGCGCTGCCCGCCGCTCAACTCAGCCGGGTAGCGATCGAGCAGCTCGGCGTCGAGGTCGAAGATCTCGATCAACTCGGCGATCCGGGCAGCGATGCGTTCGTCGTTCCACGCGACCAAGCGCGGCACGGTCGAGATGTTCTGGCGGATCGTGCGGTGCGGAAGCAACCCCGTATGCTGGATCACGTACCCGATGCCGCGACGCAGCAGCACGGGATCCTGGTCGAGCACGTTCGTACTGTCGAGCAAGATGCGCCCGCCCGTCGGCTCGATGAGCCTGTTGATCATCTTCAGCGTGGTCGTCTTGCCGCACCCCGACGGCCCCACGAGCGCGACGGTTTCACCTTCGCCGATCTCGAGCGTGAGGTCGCCCACGGCTGGCGCGGCCGTCCCCGAATACCGCTTCTCGACGTGCTCGAGCGAGATCATGCCGGCCGCTCCATCAGGAACTCAACCGACGGGCTCGCTCAGACGTTCCCCGACGGTCACCTCGACATCGAGCGTGTTCTCCGGCGGTGGCAGGGGACACGACCAGCGGGGGTCGTAGGAGCACGAGGGCTGGTACGCGTAGTTGAAGTCCAGTATGAGGCGGTTCGACTCGACGCCGAGGTCGGCGCCCTTCACGGTGTCGAGCAGATACCTTCCCCCGCCGTAGGTGTCGGTGCCACTCGTCGCGTCGCGGAACGCGACGTAGATGCCGCCGCCGTACTGATCGAACCAGAACACGTCGAGGCTCGCCTGCTGCCCGAACAGCTCGAACCGCGCACGGGCGAATCGAAGCATGCGCGTGACCAGACCGTCGCTCGTCCCCACGTCAACCGGTCCACCGTCGAGTGGCTCCAGCGTGGCAACCGCTCGCGCCGACGGCTCGAAGGGGAACACGAACGGCCCGGCGTACGTGTCGCGCTCGGCGATCGGGATCGGCGACTGGGCATGCGAACGGAAGAGGTCTCGGCGGGCGGCGCGCCAGCGCTCCCAGGCCGCCCGCGGGTCGGTGTCGACCCTGATCGAGGCGTAGAGCTCGGCCACCGAGCGTCGCCAGTCGGCGAGCGACAGGATGCTCGGCACCGAGGCGTCCATGACCGCCGACCCTAGCCGCGTGTGAGCATGGCGTCCATGCTGTGAAGCGAGCCGGGAGGGAAGCCGCCGACATGAAGGACGAACAGCGAGACCAACGAGATCCGTTCCCCGCTGCGGAGACGGAGCTGACGCACATCATGGTCGTCTCCGATTTCGATCGCGCCCGCGATTGGTACCGGGACGTGCTCGGCGCGGAACTCACCCGGGAGTATGGGGGAACCTCCGCAGTGTTCCGGTTCGGTGCCGCGTGGTTGCTCGTGGTGACCGGCGGTCCGCCGACCGACGACAAGCCCGACGTGACGTTCCAGCCGCCAGATCCACACAGGGTGAGCCACTCGATCACGATCCGGGTGCAGGACTGCCGAGTGACGTACGAGACGCTCCGAGGCCGCGGCGCCGAGTTCCTGACCCCTCCGTATGACTGGGGTCAGGAGATCCGTTGCTTCTTCCGCGATCCCGACGGGCACCTGTTCGAGATCAGCCAAGCCTGAGCGAGGGGCGCTACTTCGTGTCGGCCAGGATCTGCCGCGCGGCGTTCGAACCCGGGCCGCCCGTGACCCCGCCCCCCGGGTGGGCCCCGGAGCCGGCGAGATACAGCCCGTCGATCTGCAGCCGGTATCGCGCCTCACCGTTCAGCGGGCGCCACGCGAAGAACTGATCGAGCGCCGGTTCGGCGTGGTAGACGTGCCCGCCGGTGAGGCCATAGTCGGTCTCCATGTCCTCGGGCGTGATCACCTCGCGGGCCACGACCAGTTCTCCGAGACCGGGCGCGAAGCGCTCCAACGACTTCACGGCGATGTCGGCGATGCGCTCGCGCTCGGACGACCACTCACCCTCGCGCAGGTGCCGTGGCGCCGCTTGGAACAGGATCGACATGACGTGAGTGCCCTCGGGCGCGAGGGAAGGGTCCACCAGCGTCGGGATCGTGGCCTCGAGCATCGGGTCCTCGGCGACGTGCCCGTACTTGTTCGCGTCCATCGCCCGCTCGACGTGATCGATCGACGTCCCCACGACGATGCGGCCTTCGAGCCTCGAGCGATCGCCACCGGTACCGTTGAACGCCGGAAGGCCCGACAACACCAGGTTGACCTTGGCGGTCGCTCCCGGCTGGCGGATGTTCTCGGCACGCCAGACCTCGTACGGGTTCAACTCGACGGGATCGCACAAGCGCAGCGTGCGCTTGGGGTCGGCGGCCGAGACGACGAGCCTCGAATCGATCTCGGTGCCGTCGGCGAGCGTGACGCCCCGAACCCGACCGTCCGTCGACCGGATCGCCACCACCTCGGCACCCGTGCGAACGTCGACCCCGAGGGCCTTCGCCGCCGACTCGAGCGCCGCCGCCAGCGCACCGGTCCCACGGCGTGCGTACACCGCGGTGCCCGCCGCTCCGCCGTCGGTGCCCGCCGAGTCGTTCAGGAACACGGCCGCCGTTCCGGTCGCCCACGGACCCATCGACGTGTAGAGCACACCTCTGGTTGCGAGCGGCCCCCGCACGGCCTCGTCCTCGAAGACTTCCTGCACGAGGTCGGCCACCGCCATCGGCAGCGCCCGGATCGCCTCGCGGCCGGTCTTCGCACCGAGATCGCGGAACGCCTTGCCGAGCTTCAGGCCCATGATTGCGTCGGCGAGCGACGGCGATCTCGCATCGGGAGGGGTCGCGACATTGATGTACGCGAGGAAGCTCGCGATGGCACGTATCTTGGCGTCGAATCCACCGAACGCGTCCGCGTCGTGGGCGTTGCGGTCACGGAGCTCGCTCGCCGTGCGTCCGGCGTCGGCCCAGAACGTGACGGCCGAGCCGTCGGGCTGCGGGGCGAACATGCGCGCGGACGGCACGATCGCCTCGAAGCCATGACGCTCGAGCTGCAGGTCCTTCACGACCGAAGGTCTCAGGCGCCCCACGGTGTGCGCGATGCCGGGCGCGGTCACATCGTCTGCCGGCGAAGTCGCGCGGAGGATGCCGCCGACGGTGTCGGCCGCCTCGAGCAGAGCGACGGCGCGCCCCGCCTTCGCGAGGTACGCCGCAGCGATCAGGCCGTTGTGCCCCCCGCCGATCACGACCACGTCGGGCTCGAGCGCCTGATTCACGCGCTACCCCTTCGGTGCATGAGCGCCTGATTCACGCGCTACCCCTTCGGTGCATGAGCGCCTGATTCACGCGCTACCCCTTCGGTGCATGAGCGCCTGATTCACGCGCTACCCCTTCGGTGCATGAGCGCCTGATTCACGCGCTACCCCTTCGGTGCATGAGCGCCACTAGGCCGCCCTCCTGCCCCGCTTGCGCTGCTTCAGGTACTCGCGAGCCGCGATCATGCCGGGCGCGCCCATGATGCCGCCGCCGGGATGGGTGGCCGACCCGCACATCCAGAGGTTCCTCACGGGCGTCTCGTACCGCGCCCACCCGGGCACCGGCCGGTTGAAGAACAGCTGCTCCAGCGAGAGCTCGCCGGCGAAGATGTTCCCCTCGCTCAGACCCGTGATGTCCTCGATGTCCTTCGGCGTCACGAACTGGTGGCCCTCGATCAGGCTACGGATGTCCGGGAAGCGCTCCTCGAGGGTGTCGATGACGGTCTGGCCGAAGGCTTCGCGCTTGGCGTCGTCCCACTGCTCCCCGCCTTCGAGATGGTAAGGGGCGTACTGGACGAAGCAGCTCATCACGTGCTTGCCCGGCGGCGCCATCGTCGGGTCGACGAGGGTCGGCATGATGCAGTCGATGTACGGGCGCTGCGACGGCCGCCCGTACTTCGCGTCGTCGTAGGCGCGCTCCATGTAGTCGAGCGAGGGCGAGAACGAGATCGCGCCGCGCAGCCACGGGCCCACGCCCGGCTTGCATGCGAGCTCGGGCAGGCCGCTGAGCGCGAGGTTCACCTTGCCGCTGGACCCGCGGTACTTGTAGCGCATGACCTCGTCGCGGAACGTGGGCTCGAGGTCGCGCTCGTCGAGCAGGTTGATGAACGTCTGGCGGGAATCGAGCGAGCTCATCACGACGTCGGCCTCGATCTCCTCGCCGCTCGACAGCACGACGCCCGTCGCGCGACCACCGGCGGTCTTCACGTGGTCGACGCCGGCCTCGGTGCGGATCTCCACGCCGAGCGAGAGCGCGCTGCCGGCGATCGCGTAGGCCACCGAGCCCGTCCCGCCTCGCGGCACGCCCCAGGCCCGGAACGCCCCGTCGATCTCGCCCATGTAGTGGTGCAGCAGCACGTAGGCGGTGCCCGGCGAGCGCGGCCCCTGGAACGTGCCGATGATGCCCGACGCGCTCATCGTGGCCTTCAGCGGCTCGGTCTCGAACCACTGGTCGAGGAAATCGGCAGCGCTCATCGTCATCAGCTGGATGAACGTCGTCTGCATCTTCTTCGGCAGGTCCCGGAAGGCCTTCGCGAGCGGTCCGAGCGGCAGCCAGTGGCCGGGCGAGATCTTGCCCGGGTCGGGTGGCGCGATCGACAGGATCGGCTTGATGAACCGGCCCATCTCCGCCATCAGCTGGCCGTACTCGTCGTAGACCTCGGCGTCGTTCAGGCTCCATCGGCGCAGCTCGCGAAGGGTCTTGCCGTGATCGTTGACGCGCCAGAGGTAGTCGTCGTCCAGCGGCGTGATCGTTCCGTCGAGCGGCAGGATCTCCAACCCGTGCTTGGCGAGCTGGAGGTCGCGGATGATCTCGGGCCGCAGCAGCGAGACGACGTAGCTGAAGACGGAGAACTTGAACCCAGGCACGATCTCCTCGGTGAGGGTGGCGCCGCCCAGGATGTGCCGGCGTTCCAGCACGAGCACCTTCAGCCCGGCCTTCGCGAGGTAGGCGGCATTGACGAGGCCGTTGTGCCCGCCGCCGATCACGACCGCGTCGTACCGCTTCGTCATGTCGTCTCCTTCGAGGAGTGACTCGAGGTCAACGGGCACCGGAGCACGGTCCGGTCCACCGGGCGCCCATGCTAGCCTGGGCCCTCGGGGCCCACCAACGGCCCCTTGACTTCAGGTCAAGGGGCCGCATGCCATGCACTCGCGGCGGTCGGATACCCTACGCCTCGGCGGGCATGCGGCCGCTGTCACTCGAGGAGGTCCACCCGTGAGCGTTCCCACCGCGTTCTTCCCGAGGCAGGAAGAGCTGAACACCAAGATGGCCTGGGGTGATTGGTCGGGCTGGTTCTCCGTGCCCGTGTACGCCGACTTCCACGACATCGAATACAGCGCGATCCGCGAGGCCGCGGCGGTGATCGACATCAGCCCGCTCTACAAGTATGAGATCCGCGGCACCGACGCCCGCCAACTGCTCGACCGGGTGATGACCCGCGACATGACGAAACTGCGGGTCGACCGGGTCTTCTACTCCCCATGGTGCGACGAGGAAGGCAAGGTGCTCGACGACGGCACGATCGCGCGCCTCGATGACACGACCTACCGCGTGACGGCGGCCGACCCGAGCTACCGGTGGTTCGTCCTCAACGCGACCGGCCTCGACGTGGAGATCGACGACATCAGCGACAGGACCGCGGCACTCGCCCTGCAGGGCCGGCTGAGCCGCGAGGTCCTGCAGGACGCCACGGGGGCCGACTGGACCGACCTGCGGTACTTCGGACGCCGCGCGACCGAGATCGGCGGCGTGCGGGTCGACGTGACGCGGACCGGGTACACGGGCGATCGCGGCTATGAGCTGTGGATGCCCGCCGATCAGGCCCTGGCGGTCTGGGACCGCATCTTCGACGTAGGCGGGGCCTACGGCATCTACCCCGTCGGCATCGCGGCCATGGACGTCGCTCGCGTCGAGGCAGGATTGATCCTCATCGAGGCCGAGTACACGAGCGCCCGCCACGCCGTGGCGCCCGAGCAGCAGTACTCGCCGTACGAGCTCGGCTTCGAGCAGCTCGTCGACCTGGGGAAGGCCACCGACTTCACCGGGCGCCGGGCCTTGCGCGCCGAGCACGCTTCCGGAGGTCCCGAGCGACGGCTCGTGGGTCTCGAACTCGACTGGCTCGGCATCGAGCGCATGTTCGCCAAGCACGACCAGGCCCCGGCGATCAGCCCCTTCGTCCACCGAGCGCCGGTGCCCGTCTACAAGGAAGGCAAGCAGGTCGGCCGGGCCACCTCGATCACCTGGGGCACCACGATCAAGACGATGGTGGGCTTCGGCTCGGTCGACCGCGCGCACGCGAAGCCGGGCACTCGGCTGAGCGTCGAATGGAGCGTCGAGGGCGAGCGCGGGAACGTCGCCGCGACGGTGGTGCCGCTCCCCTTCCTGGACCTGGATCGGAAGCGCCTTTAAGCGAGGCGTCGCAACCGGAACGCAACACGCGCCTGCAGCCCATGTCGTCGTGGCTCTGGGAACATAGAGCCATCCAATGGATCGACGCCCTGACACCCGTGTCCTCACCGCGTTCTCGGTCCTTTCCGGGGCCATCGGGCTCGCGATCGCGCTCGCCGGGTCGTGGGTCCTCGGCGTCGCGGTCGGAATGATCACCCTCGCGCTCGGTCTCGGGATCGCGCTGCGGGGGCCAGGTCGAGCGGAGCCCTCGACCGACCCGGGTCGTCGGAACTTCCTGGTCGCAGCCGGGCTCGGCGGACTCGCGTGGGCCGTCGCCGGCCCGTCGATCGGCTGGGGCGCTCGCAAGCTCGGGCGCCCCGATCCCCGCCCGATGCAGGAAGCGATGGCCACCGGCCTCGGCTCGGAGTACATGGAGCTGGTGCGCCGCACGTTCATCCCGCGCCGCGCCGGCGACCTGCAGCTGCTGCTGGCTCCCTACAACAGCTCGAACTACCCGCAGGAATCACTGTCGCTCGTGCCGCAGGACCCGCGCACGAGCCACGCGAGCGTCTGGATGTACCTCGAGCGCATCCCGCTGGTGCTCCACGCTCCCGGGGTCATCGCCGCCGGCGACTCCGATGAGCGGGTGACCCTTGCCGACCTCGCACCCACCACCGCACAGCTCATGGGATTCGACGGCTGGCCCGGCGACCGCGACGGCTCGCCGCTGCCCCTGGACACGACCAGGTCATCGAAGCGGCCTCGGGTGATCGTGACCTTCGTGATCGATGGTGGCGGCTGGAACGTGCTGGATGCCTTCCCCGACGACTGGCCGAACCTGAAGGCGCTGATGGGCCAAGGCGCGAACTTCCGCAACGCGATCGTCGGGTCGTTCCCGGCGGTGACTGCGTGCGCACACGGCACGATCGGCACCGGCGCGTTCCCGAATCGCCACGGCATCACCGGTCACAACATCAGGGACGAACAGGGGCAGGTCCGCAAGGCCTACGACACCCCGGGAAAGGCGCGGCCGAGCGACATCTGGCTCCCGACGCTGTCGGATCTCTGGCACGAGCAGACCGGAGCCTGGGTCGGACAGATCGGCTACCAGGTCTGGCACCTCGGCATGATGGGGTTCGGCGGGCGGAGCCGCGCCGCCGGCGATCTCCCCGTCGGTGTCTACTGGGACGAGGACGGCACCGCGACGTGGCAGCCGCACAACCCCGAGCTGTATCGGCTTCCTGCCTCGATGCCGACGCCGGAGGACTACCAGCGCTACGTCGACGAGTTCGACGACCCCGGCTGGGACGCCGGATTTACACCGGTCGGACGGCAGTCCCCCTGCTGCAGCCCGCCGATCGTGCGCTACCAGGGCGACGTGATCGAGGCGGCGTTCGACGCCGAGCCACTCGGCGAGGGAGCGACGAGCCTGATGTATACGACCTACAAGTCGCCCGACTACACGGGGCATGTCTACGGTATGGGTTCGAAGTGGACCGGGCTGCAGCTGCGCGCCGTCGACGAACAGCTCGGGCGTCTCACGGCGATGCTCGACGAGCGCTTCCCCGCCGAGTACGCGCTCATCGTGACCGCGGACCACGGACAGTGTCCGCTGCCCGACTCGGTGGGCGGCGTGCGGCTCGATCCGATCCAGCTCGAGCGGTTCATCGAGTCCCGGTTCGCGGGCGTGACCGGGGTGGTCGAGAGCGTCGTGCCCTCGGAGATCTTCCTGAACGTCGACCGGCTGCGGGACAACGGTGGTGCCACGATCGAGGACGTCGCCTCGTCGCTGGCCGACTACCGCTACCGGCAGAACATCGGCGCATACGTGCCGCGCAGCGCGGTGGAACAGGACCTGCTCGATCAGAAGGAGTTCGCGGCCGTGTTCGGCACGACGTTCCTCGAGTCGCTCGCCGGCCGCGATCTCGGCAGCTACGGGGCGACGGCCTTCCCCGATGGCGACCCGCTCGGCATGCCTCCTGCCAACTAGTCTGATTCAGACTAGAGTGGGGCCGCATCGACGTCGCCGACCGCGGCGGCCACCCGTGCCGTGGTGGCGTCGTTCCAGGCGAAGAGCCGCCCGAGCCGCACGAGCACGAGGCCGGGCGCCGCGATAGCCTCCACCACACCCTCGACCCGGAAGACGGACGTGAGCCTCGGGTCCCCGGCCCGCTCCGCCATCTCCTCGCTCTCGGCGACCTGCCGCGGCCCGCCCCTGCCCATCGAGCCGAACGCCATGGGCATCTCATCGTCGTGCAGCGGCTCGGCTTCCCCCAGCGCTCGGCGGAGCAGGTCCGTGACATCCCCGGCCACTGCCTGCGCATCCGCACCGGGCATGAGGTTGAGCCGGGCCCTGTAGCGGTGGAGATCGAGCGACCGGACCCCGTCGATCTCGGGGAGGCCCGCGAGCACGGCAGGCGGATCGCCGGGAGGGCAGGTCACGATGGTGCGGTTGGTGAGCTCCGTGTCGACGTGCAGTCGCAACACCGTCGGGTTCGGGGCGGCTTCGAGAGCCCACCGGGTTCGGCTCATTCGCCGATCCACACCATGATCTCGTCGACCGGCTTGCGTCGGATCGCGGGAACCGTCGCTCCCTCGGCCGGATACCCCACCGGGATCACGACGAAGGGTCGTTCGTTGGGTGGGCGGCCGAGGATCTCGTTCAGGAAGCGCATCGGGCTCGGCGTGTGCGTGAGGGTTGCGAGCCCCATGCGGTGCAGCGCCGTGAGCAGGAAGCCCACGGCGATGCCGACCGATTCCTTCGGGTAGTACGGCTTGGGCTCGGTCTCGCTTCGATGCACCTCGAAGACCACGATCACCACGGGCGCATCGGTGAGCATGGGCTTTCGCCAGT
>JAOUEA010000170.1 GCA_029858935.1 Actinomycetota bacterium | reverse complement strand
CAGCTCGAGCGACAAGCGAGGGGAGGTCGTCCACCGCATGTCGTTCTGCGCCGCGAGCAACAGGGCGAGCACGCGCGCGAGCTCGCCCGGCGTGAACTTCTCGGCCTGGATGCGAAGCGAGTCGTAAGCATCGTCGGGAACATCGACCAGGTCCGACTGTCCGGGAGCGGTCTTGGCGAGCAGCAGGTTGCGGAAGTGCACCAGCGCCTCGGCGGTCACGTTGCGGATGTCCTGCCCGTCCTGCACCAGGCGGCCGACGATCTCGAACACGCCCTTGGCATCGCCGATCGCGACCGCGTCGGCCAGCTCGAGTTGCACCTCGCCACGAGGTGCGCCGAGCAACGTGCGCACCACCTCTTCGTCGATCGTGGTGCCGCCGAGCACGCGGGCCTGGTCGAGCAGCGAGAGGGCATCGCGCGACGACCCCTCGGCCTGACGCGCGATCGCGTGCGCGGCCTCCTCGGTCAGGGTCGCCCCCTCGGCGGCGGCGATCGTCGTGAGCTGGCCGGTGAGCGTCTCGAGCCCGAACCGCCTGAAGTCGAACCGTTGCGAGCGCCCGACGATGGTGGCCGGCATCTTGTGCGGCTCGGTGGTCGCGAGCACGAACCGCACACCGGGCGGCGGCTCCTCGAAGACCTTCAACAGCGCATCGAACGCCTCGCGAGACAGCCGCTGTGCCTCGTCGATGATGTAAACCTTCTCGCGCCCTTGAACCGGAGCCGTCGGCGCCTTCTCACGCAGCTCGCGAGCGTCCTCGACACCGCCGTGGCTGGCCGCGTCGATCTCCACGACGTCGAGATGGGTTCCCTCGCGGATCGCGACGCACTGGGAGCACTCGCCGCAGGGCTCGGCGGTCGGACCGCGTTCGCAGTTGACCATCTTGGCGAGGATGCGCGCCGTCGAGGTCTTGCCCGTGCCCCGCGGCCCACAGAAGAGGAAGGCGTGGTGCAACCGCCCGTCGCGGATCGCACCCGTCAAGGCACGAACGACGTGATCCTGCCCGAGCACCTCGGCCGGCGTCTGCGGTCGGTACCGCCGGTACAGGGCCTGGTGCTGCTCCTCGCTCGCCACGTGCCTCCTGCCGTTCATCGACCCGATCGTGCCGCTCCCGCCCTCGCGGGGAGAAAGGTGGCCGTGCACCCACCGTCGACCACGGATGACTCGGTCGCTACCTGGAACGGCAGCTCCAGCCAGGCATCCCTACGGCACCCACCGGCTTCCGCTTACGGCTGCTTCCTTCCGGACCTGACCGGGTTCGCGGGCCGATGTCACGCAGGACCCGACCTTCAACGCTCCGTTCCGAGGGCTGCCCCGGACCTTCCGGGCCTCGGGCGGGGATTCAGCCCCGCTGAAGCGGATCGCGGGTACAGGGCACCGCTAGCTCCCCGCCTAGCACGGCCAGGGGCAGTATACGCGGGGCATCGGACAGGCTCGGCCGCCCGGAAAACGCTCGCGGTACCCTGGTGCGTCTATGCCCTCCTCGGCACCTCTTTCGCGTCGGCGTTCCATGGCGATCACGGTCGTCGGCCTCGTGGCCATCGCCGTGGTGGCGCTCGCCTGGCCGCGATCCGGGGGCTCCGAACCGATCGCGTCGCCGGCTGCCGCCGGTGCGACCACGGTCACGCCCGCCCCGTCCGACACCGAGACGGTGGCGCCCGATCGGCTGGCGCGGCAGGTGTGCAGGTCGGTGCCGCACGACGTGCTCGTGCGCACGATCAACGGTACGCACCCCGTGCGCAGCGGCGACCTGCAGATGATCACTCCGTACCCGGACTACGTGGCGGGCGGCCTCACGCACGCAACGCCGTTCGATCACACCCAGGAGGTGCCGCTGCTCCTGTACGGCCCGGGGATCGTGCGGCCCGGGGTGTACGACGAGCCCGCGAGGCTCACCGACGTCTCGCAGACCGCGGCTTCGATGCTCGAGTTCGACGGGTTCACGGCCCCCGACGGGCGGGCGCTCGACGAAGCACTCGAGCCGGTCGACGCTCGCACACCTCCCAGGCTGCTCGTGACGATGGTGTGGGACTCGGCCGGGGTCGACCTCCTGGAGCGGTGGCCGAAGTCGTGGCCTTACCTGCGCCAGCTGGCCCGTGACGGCGCGTGGTTCACGAACGCACAGTTGAACTCCGCGCCCGCGAACACCCCGCCGAGCCACGCCACGATCGGCACGGGCGCGTATCCGCGGCATCACGGCATGGCCGACGAGTACATCTGGATCAACGGATCGCTGCAGAAACCCAACGCCGAGGGGCCGACCTTCATGAAGCTCCCGACGCTCGCCGATGCCTACGACCTCGCGATGGGCAACGAGCCGATCGTCGGTGGGGCCGCGAGCCTCTCGGCGCACCTGATGATGATGAGCCACGGGCTCGCCTGGCGCGGTGGCGACGACGACATCGCCATCGCCCGCGAGGTGCAGAACGCCGCGACCGGCGGCGACGACACCGCGAACAAATGGGGGCTCACGACCGGCATGAGCCCGTACTACCGGCTACCGGAATGGGTGAACGACGACTCGATCGACGCGTCGCTCGCACAGGCCAAGGCCGCGCTCGACCAGCGCGACGGAAGTCAGGACGGCCTGTGGCAGGGGCTCTCGATCGAGCAGATGGCCGCAGGCTTCAACACCCCGGCCCGCTCCCCCTATCAGACCACCCTGTTCGAGGAGCTCGTGAAGCGCGAACGGTTCGGTGCCGATCGCGTGCCCGACCTGCTGTACCTCAACTACAAGATCATCGACACCCTCGGACATCAGTTCTCCGCCGACGGTCCCGAGATGGCCGATGCGCTCGAGATCCAAGACGGCGAGCTGCGCCGGTTCGTGCGCTTCCTCAACGACGAGGTCGGGCGACGGGAATGGGCGATGATCCTCACCGCCGACCACGGCATGCAGCGCGACCCCGCGGCGACCGGCGCCTTCCTGATCGACATCGAGCGGCTGAGCGCCGCCGTCGAGGGCGCGTTCGGCGGCACGCAGGCCAGACCGATCATCCTCAAGGCACGCCCGACGCAGATGTGGCTCGATGAGAAGCTCCTGCAACGCAAGGGCTACACCGTGGAACAGGTCGCCGAATTCATCCAGGGGCTCACGCAGACCGACGTCGCGGGCGCCACGGGCACCCAGTCGGGAGAGGCCGACGATCAGGTCTTCCAGTCGGTCTTTCCGACCTCGACGATCGAGCGGCTACCGTGCCTGCCGGCGGGCATGCTCGACGGGTAGCCGCTCAGCACGATCCTCTCGGAGCGCGCTCCCCCGTCGAGCGATCGAGTCGCATCGTCGGCATGACGAGCAGCGCGACGGCGACGAGATCGGCCACCAGGGTGGCCATCATGGCCTCCGACCACGGCCAGACCGCCAACAGGAGCACACCGAGCGCGAGCGAGACGTGCACCACGACGGCGACGAGCCAGCCGAGGCGTGAGCCGCTGAGCACCGCAACCACCATCGCTGCCAGCCCGACCGCGACCCACGCGTGGCCGGCGTTCGCGGCCGCGGCCGCACCGACGGCGACCAGGAGCGCGTAGACCCAGGCCAGTGCGGGCGCCGATCGCATCGCGACAGGTTACGAGCGCTCGTCGCTCCTCGACCGGACCCACACCTCCCAGTCCGACACCACCTCGAAACCCAGGCGTTCGTACATCGAGCGCGCCTCCTCGGTCGGATGCAGCCACACGAGATCCGCCTCGGGGAACGCCCGCGACGCCAGCACCGTCATGGCCGACCCGAGGCCTCTGCCTCGAGCCGACGGCACCACGCCGACCCCCATCACTCCGGTGGTCGTGCCATCGCGGTACGCGGCGGCGATCGCGATCGCATCGGCGCCCGCCCACGCCACGAACATGCGGGCGTCGGGCAGTCCCCGGGCGCCCGCGCCGTAGAAGGCCCGGCCGACGTCGGGGTCGTCTCCGAACGCGAGCACCCCGACCTGCACGAGCGCCTCCACATCGCGAGCTCCGTCGACCTCGCGCACGATCACGTCGCGCGACACCGGGCCGTCGGGGAGCGCAGCGGGGTCGATCGCCATGCCCGGCCGCTCGGTGATGCGTTCGAGGCCCGTGGCCCGCACCGCCTCGTCGACGCTCGGGTGTCGCCCCGCCTGCAGGTCGATGCCGAACTGCATGCCCCGGCTCGTGAACTCGATCTCGGCGGCCTCGAGGGCCCCGGCGGCGTCGATCGGCTCGCCCCGCACCACGACAGAGCTCAAGGCCGGATCGGGAAGGTTGGCCAGGGCGAGCACCAGCCCATCGATCTCGAGCAGCTCGGCACCCTCCACGTTGATGCGACGGGAACGCTCCGCGGCCACCACCCCGAGCGCGAGTCGTTCGGCGACGTCCACACGCAGGAGTGTGCCAGGCGACGTCGTCGGTCCCACGCGGCCTCCTGCGCTCCGCGGCTACCCTGCAGCGCATGAAGGTGGGCGCGGTCATCGTGGATTTCGACGGCACGGCGTGTGCGCACGACGTGGCCGCGCACCTGCTCGAGCGGTTCGCCTCCGGTCCCTGGGAGTCGCTCGACGAAGCCGAGGAACGAGGGACGTTCGGCGCCCGAGAGGTCATCGCCGCGCAGAGCGCGATGCTCGACGCCGACCGACGAGCGATGCAGGAACACGTGCGATCGCACTGCGCGATGGAGCCCACCTTCGCTTCGTTCGTCACGTGGGCACAGGAGCAGGGCATCGAGGTCGCCCTGGCATCGGACGGGTTCGGCTTCTACATCGAGCCTCTGCTCGCATCAGCGGGAGTGCCGCCGATCCCCGTGATCACGAACGAGCAGATGTGGGACGAGGACGATCGGCCGGCCGGACTCAGGTTCGGCGCTGGCCACCCGCGGTGCCTGGGCTGCGGCACGTGCAAGATGCAGGCCGTGCTCACGCGCCGCGAGCGCCGCGGGGCCGTCGCCTTCGTGGGGGAAGGTTCCAGCGACCGATACGGGGCCCTGTACGCAGACGTGACGTTCGCGAAGCTCGCGCTCGTGCAGCACTGCCTGCGAGACGGAGTGCCGTTCGTTCCGTGGAATGACTTCGACGATGTCCGCCGGTGGCTCGAGAGCGACACGCAGCTTCCCGGCCCCGTCGCGCCCGAACGCTGCCCAGGCTGGACCGTACCCTGACCCCATGGAACCCCTCG
>JAOUEA010000169.1 GCA_029858935.1 Actinomycetota bacterium | reverse complement strand
GTCGGACTGCGCGTCGGCCTCCCGGAGGTTGTTGGTCACCCAGAGCCCGAGCATCATCGAGAGCACGCCGACCAGGAACCCGGCCGTCACCTGCACCCAACGACGCCGCAGGAACGGGGTCGGCACGGCGACCGGTTCGCGTTTGGGCGGTCTCGGTGCGGACCGCTGTTTCGATCGCCTCTTGCCCTTGATCGCCATGGGGGTCCTATCGCCTCACGCTCTCGATCGCTTCATGATCCGGCCGATGATGATAGAGGCCTCGTAGAAGACGTACATCGGGATCATCATCGCCAGCATCGTGTAGGGGTCTCCGCTCGGCGTGATCACCGCCGCGAAGACCGAGATGCCGAGGATCGCCCATCGTCGCCACGAGGCCAGCCGCTGCCAGGACAGCACACCGACCGCCTCCAGGAACACCAGCACGACCGGGAACAGGAACGAGACCCCGAACGCGAGGGTCACGAGGGTCACGAATCCGATGTAGCGATCGAAGGTGATCAGCGGCACCACGAACTCCCCTCCGAAGCCCAGCAGGAACTCCAGGGCCTTCGGCAGAGTCAGGATCGAGAACGCGGCCCCGCCGAGGAAGAGCAAGGTCGCGGTCGTGATGAACGGGATCGACCACTTCTTCTCGCGGCTCGTGAGCCCGGGAACGATGAACGCCCACAGCTGGTAGAGCACGACCGGCAGCGCGACGATCAGGCCCAAGAATCCCACCATCTTGAGCTTGGTCAGGAAGGCATCGACAGGGCTGTTGAACACGAGATCACAGCCGGCAGGCGGGCTGACCTCCGGGTTGTCGCGCAGGTACTGGCAGAAGGGCTCTCGCATCAGTTCGATCACGTACGGATAGAGGAACCAGCCCACTACGGCGCCGGCGAGGATCGCGAAGAAGGCGACCATGATGCGGCGGCGGAGCTCCTCGAGGTGCTCCATCACCGACATCGTTCCGGTGCGCTCGGCCTCCGATTTCCGGAGGAACCCGGGGATCAGGCGCATCCAGTGGTTCTCACTCGTGGGATCCCGGCTCGTCCTCGTCGGACCGGCTCGACGACGACGGCTCGGCCGGTGAGGCCGACCCTACGTCGCTTTCGGGGGCATCGGTGGCGGCCGGATCCACCGCCGGCGCGTCGGCCGCGGGCTCGGGGGTGGTCGCCCTGTCTGATGCCGGCGCCTGACGTTTCGGGCCGTGCGGACGGGTGCGGGTCGTCGCATCGTTCCGGAAGGCCGATCGCACATCGGTGGCGCCTTTGAGGTCGGCGGCGGTCTTCTTCAGCTCGGCCGTCGCCTCCTTGAAGTCGTCGCCCATGCCGGTGTTGACGAGATCCTTGACGTCGTCCTGCATCTTGCGGAATTCCCGCAGGCCCTTGCCGATCGTTCGCCCGAGCTCGGGCAGGCGCTGGGGTCCCACGATCACGAGGGCGATCACGAAGATGAGGATGAGTTCCGGAGGTCCGATGTTGAGCATCTGTCTGAAGGGCCTGTGCCCGGCCCCAATCCTACCGTCGAGCGCCCAGCCGGGAGGCTCGCTCGCTGGCTCGGCCACCCTCGGTGGAGATCTGCTGCACGATCGGTGAGAGCTCCTCCTGCATGCGTCGTGCGGTTCGACCGAGCACGAGCAGGTGACGGATCAATGCGAGCAGGAACGCGATGACGGTGGCCGTCGTGAGGATGCCGACCAGGAACCACACGATGAGCCAGATACCCACGGTGGCGATGCTACACGAGGGCGCATCCGCCCTCGGCGTTCCGATCGGATCGTGGTCGCGAGCTCGTCAGGCGCCGCCGCCGCTCGAGGCGAGGAACTCCTCGATGTAGCGGTCGTCTTCGAGCAGATAGTGGAACTCGATGACGTCGTCGATCGAGAAGGTCGGGCCCTGCGGGATCTGCCCGCGAAGGTCCTCACCGTCCTCGTCGTCGAAGAGCATCTGGTCGTTCTCTGACTGCTCGATGTCCACGCCTGCCGAGACCAACAGGGCCACGATCTTCCGGTCCGCACGCTTCTCCACGTCGTCGGCACAGCTGGGGCAGGTGAATCGGTAGCTGCCTTCGCGGCCGCTCTGGCGCACCGACAGCATGATCGCCTCGGGGCCCATGTCCACCTCGCCACACCTGGGGCACGTTGTCCTGATCGTTGTCATCTCAGGGGAGCTATCGGCCCCCTCGCCGCGAGCCTTGAGAGGCTCGATGAGGATCGGGACTACTCAACTCGGGCCATCGCTGCCGGGATCGCCTCCGATGGGTTGTCGAACCCTCGTGGGCGATGGACTCACCGATAGCGGGAGAGGGTGGCGCGGGCGAGGTCGCGAACGGCCTCGACGGCCTCCGGAGGAGACCGCACCTCCGCGTCGGCGCCCACGCGCAGGAGCAACGCGGCGACCCATCCGAGTTGCGCTGCTGGCAGCGTTACCTCGAGCGATCCGTCGTCGAGCTCGACCGGGTCGACGGTGACGTAGTACTCCGCGATCCAGCGGGCTGGGGGCCGGAGCAGCAACCGCACGGGCACCTCTTCGCCCGTGGGCGTGTACAGGGCTCGTCCGGCGCCCCCGAGCCCCCGCGGCTCGAACGTGACCCCGGCGGGGGTGACGGCACGAACACGGTCGGCTCGGAACAGCCGCTCGTCGTCGGCGGCCACATCCCAGGCGGCCACGTACCAGTTGCCCATGGCGGAGAAGACCTCCTCGGGCTCGACGTCGCGAGTCGTCCACTCCCCTGTCGAACCGGCGAAATACTCGATCGTGATGCGCTCCCGCCGCCTGGCCGCCCGACGCAGGGTCTCCAGGTGTTCGGCCGGGCGACCACCTGCGGCAGCCTCGATCGCCTCTCCGCTGCCGGCCGTGTCCGGCCCGAGAGAGTCTCTGAGCTTCTCGAGGGCGCTCGCCAGGGCGGGGGCCTCGGGCAACCCGGGGGTCGCGAGCAACTCGGCGGCGCGAAGGGTGATCGCGAGCGCCTCCTGTCGACTCAACCGGAGCGGTCGCGAGAAATGATCCGCCATCGTGATCCAGATGTGATCGTCCTCGTCGACCTCGACATCGATCAGGTCGCCGGGTCCGTACGGGGGCAGCCCGGACATGAAGAGGAGATCGAGATCTCGACGGAGCTGCGCGGGGGCCACGTCGTAGAGCCGTGCGACGTCGTCCAGCGACGAGCCGGGATGCTGCACCAGATAGGGCACGATCGCGAGCATGCGTCCGAGTCGATCGGCCGTCTTCGGCGGGCTGGAACGCCTCCCTTCAGCCATCGAGCGCTTCCGCTCGGCGGATGACCTCGTCTCTGAGCGCGGACGGGGTGCGAACGACGGCGTCGGGGCCGAACTGCAGCACGAGCGATGCGAGCAGCCGCCGGTCCGCCATCGGCACGTCGGCCACGATCCAGCCTTCGTCGACACCGACCTCCCGCGCGCCGGCGAACGACGCCACGGCCCACCAGGCCACCTTCGGTGAGAAGGCGATCTCGGCGTGGTCCTCGGCTGCGGCGGCCCACGGTCCCGCTCGCACGTGATCGGCCGCACGGAACCCCTCCGGCGGCTCGCTGCCCTCACCGACATCGTCGAGGTCGCTGGTGAACCGAGAGAGGCGGAAGGCGCGCACGTCGTCGCGGTCGGCATCGCGCCCCACCAAGTACCAGTGGCCGCCTCGGAACACCATCGCGAACGCTTCGACGACGCGCCTCCCTTCCTGTCCCTGAGAGGTTCGATAGCCGAAGCTCACCCTGCGGCGACGTTGCGCGGAGTCGGCGCAGTCGAGCACGAGGGCACTGCGTGCGTCGGAACCGGATGCCAGGGGCCCTCCGGCGAGGCCGGCCAGCACTCCCCCGTCGGCGCCGTAGAGCAGCTTGCGCGCGGCCTGTTCGGCCCGGGTGTCCTCCCCACCGCTCTGTGCCGCGACGAGGAGCGCCCCGAGTTCCTCGGGCGTGAAGGCGATGTCTGGCAGGTAGTACTCGTCTTTCGGGATGATGTAGCCCTGCTCCGTCCCCCATGCGTCGATGTCGACGAGCTGGAGCGGGATGCCGAACTCCCGAAGCTGATCCTTGTCGCGCTCGAACATGCGCTTCGCGCTATCGACATTGTCGGCGCGGTAGCCGTCCAGCGTGTCGCGGATCTGATCGAAGGTGAGCGGGGTGGGTGTCTCCAGGAGCAAGCCGACGAGGTTCAGCAGCCGCTCGAGCGGCTCCATGCGTTCCTCGCCCGTCATCGTCGGGCATCATAGCGGCGCGATGAGCAGCCACAGAGCATGTCCATGATCCGTCTCGATCGCAGGTCCGACGGCACCACGGAGGCGGTCGCCGAGGTCGTCGTGGGCGTCGAGACGAGACAGGTTCGAGTGCCGCTCGGGTCGCTCGCCGCGGACGTCGACCCGGGAGGGCTGCGGAACGCACCCGTGGTGGTGGTGACGGCCGACGTCATGGAGCCGGTCGTCCGGGCTGGAGCCGAACGAGCCGGCCGAGCGAGTGTCTCCCGCTTGGGGCGCGATCCGGGGACCACGATAGGGGCGGCGTTGCTCCTCGGGTCCGCCGTGGCCGAGGTGCTCGTCGTCGTCGGGAACGGCAGCGCTGCTGCCAGGACGCTCGTGACCGCACGCGCCCTCGGGGGGCGTCCGCTGCCGGTCGTTCCCCTCGACGATCTGGAGGCAGCCGAGGCGCTGTTGTCGGAGTGCTGGGTCGATCTCGATGTCGCGTTGCCCTCCGCCGACTTCGAGGACCGCATCGCGATCCGCCGGGCCGCCGACACGATCGGGCTCTTCGGCCGCCACCATGTCGTCGACGTCGATCCACGCCCTGCCCTCGGTGGGTCCCGGCCGCCTGCACCGTCCGGCTCGCGACTGCACGTGCTGACAGCCGCCGCCACGGGCGTCCTCGCCGGGCGTGTCGCGGCCGGCAATCGGCGCTGGCGCTGAGCTCCCGCGCACCGGCCACGGGTATGCCACCATGCCCGCATGACCGGATCTGATGGCACGCACACCGATCTCGACCGGGATGCCTCTCGTCGCACCTTCCTCGCCGAAGAACGCACCTATCTCGCGTGGCTCCGTTCGGGGTTGGCTGCGATCGCCGTCAGCCTCGCTGTCGGTCGGCTCCTGCCGGAGTTGCTCGACGCCGACCAGGGTGTCTATCGCGCGCTGGGCATCGGGTACGGCCTGCT
>JAOUEA010000167.1 GCA_029858935.1 Actinomycetota bacterium | reverse complement strand
GACCGTCGGGTCGACGATCCGCCACGGACTCACCGAGCTGAACCGGGACCAACGGGTCGGCGGGCGTCTCGACGTTCCCCTGCTGGAAGAGGGCCGGGAACAGGCCCGTCAGGCCGGGGCCGTGTTCACCAGCCGCGGAGTCGACGTCGTCGTGGTGTCACCGCTGCGCCGTGCGATCGAGACGGCCGAGCTCGTGACCCACTGGCGCCGCTCGTCCTTCGAGATCGACGAGTTGTGTACCGAGCGATCGTTCGGAGAGATGGAAGGCATCGACCCGGCCGAGGTGCCCACCCGATTCCCGATGGTCGAGTACCTCCGCATCGAGGACATCGGTTACTCGCTCAACCCGCCCGGGGGCGAGACCTTCGAGGAGCTGCACGAGCGCGCCCACCGGTTCGTCGACGGTCTGATCGCTCGGCATGCGGGTCGGAGCATCGTGGTGTTCTCGCACCAGAACTTCCTGCAACAGATGCACGCCGTGCTGCGAGCGATGGGGCCGAAGGAGGCGCTCGAGTACGACATCCTCAACTGCGAGTTGAACGAGTTCCGACTCGGTGCCGACCGGGGGTTGCTCGATCATCGGGTCCGACAACTGGTGGCCTCGGCGGGGGACCACGCCTCGTTCTGATGACGGGCCGCACGCTCGACGCCGGCTACGAGGAGCTGGCATCGCGATTCGCCGACTCGTATCCGGCTCGCCGCCCGCGTCACACGGTGGGGCGTGAATGCGAGTTCCCGCTCGTGGACGCTGCCGGTCGGGCGGGCGACCACGCGCTCCTGTGGCCGGCGCTGGCCGGCGGGCGAACGGTGTTGCGTGACCCCGGGATCGACGGCCGTGGCTTCGAGATCGGCGTGGAGGCGTCTCGGTGGTTCGCGGTGGCCGAAGTGGGGCGCGGCACCGTGGAGATCGGTGTCGGACCGCGCCGATCGTTGGTCGAGCTCTCCGCCGACCTCGACGAGGCGCTGGAGTTCGTGGGTGGCTCGGTCTCGCATACCGGGCAGAGGCTCCTCGGGCTCGGCATCCAGCCCCGCACTCCGCCGTCGTGGACGTTGATGACGCCCAAGGTTCGCTACGAGGCGCTCGCACGCCGCATCCCCGGGTGGCTCCGCTGGGGCGTGACCGCCAGCGACCAGGTGCACGTGCGGCTCGGGCGCCGCGAGATCGTGACCGCGATGAACGCCATCAACGCCTGCTCGGGAGCGCTGATCGCCCTGTGCTCCAACTCGTCGGTCTACGGAGGTCGCCCGGGAGCGGCATGCGGTCGTGAGGCGCTGGGGGCGGGCGTCACGGGCGAGTCCTTCCGCAACGGGGCCGTGCCTCGACGCTTCTCAGATCTCGAGGACTACGTGCGATGGACCGCCGGCCTTCGATGCTTGATCCTGCCCGACGGCCGGGGCGGCTTCCTGCGGCCACGAGGGACCTACGAGGACCGGCTTCGGCGGAGTGGGGTCAACTGGAACGAGTATCTGTTCCACGAGCACTACTGCTGGCCGAGCGCGCGCCCGAGGGCGAGGCTGGGCACGCTCGAGATCAGGCCGGCGTGCCAGCAGCCCGGTGGGTCGTTCGCCGCTGCCGCACTGGCGGTCGGGCTCGTCGAGCGGGCCGACGCGGTGATGGGGTTCATCGAAGACGCACTCGGAGCCTCGTCGTGGCGACGGCTGCTCACCTACCGCCGTCTCGCGATCCGCCACGGCCCGGCAGCTCCGGAGCCCGCCGTCGGATTCCTGTCGGGCCTTGTCGACCTCGCCGCCCGCGGACTCGACGATCGTGGCCTCGGCGAGGGGCCCATGCTCGACGAGATCCGTGAGCGGCTCACACGACGACGCGGTCCTGCCGACGAGGCGATGGCGATCTACCGAGGCGGGGGCGTCGACGCTTTGGTCGCCGCCCGGACCTTGCCGCCGCGGTCTTGACGGGACACGTCAGGCGTTCGGGCGCTGCGAGAAGCTGTGTCCGTCCCAATAGGCACGCAGCGCCGGTCGACGGCGGCCGGTGAGCCGCAGGTGGATCTCTTCGGGTGTGCCTCGGTCCCCCGGGTCATAGTGAACGACGAATGCCTCACCTCGGAACGTCACGAATTCCCGCTCGGCGCCCGGCGAGTCGGTCGAAGCTTCCAGGGTGAAGACTCGTTCGAAACCGAATCCGTAGACCATGTCGACGGGCCACACGAACACCTGGCCGCCACGGGCTCGCACATGCTCGACGACGTCGTCGGTCGCCACGATCTTCATGCGCTCAAGCCTACGCTCGGTCCGGAGAACGGTGTCGATCAGCTCGCCGCCGCGCGCTGCAGCTCGGCGAACCTCGGACCACCAATGACCGCCTCGGCCCGGTCCCACCGCTCGATCGCCCACCCGAAGAAGTCGAACTCGATGTCGCTGATCTTGGATTGGATCGCCGCCCATAGCGTCCACCCGACATCGGCCATCAAAGCGTAGAGCTCCATGCGAGCCAGCTTGACGGGGTCGAGCTCGCCGAAGTAGGCCTGGCACAGAGCCGCTCGCAGCTCATCGTCGAACGAGCATTCCTGGGCCGTGTCCCCGAGCTCGAAGCACGGGTCGTCATTCCCGCTGTATTCGAAGTCGATGATCCACAGCTGCGAGCCGTCGTCGATGTAGTTCTCGGCGAGCAGGTCGTTGTGGCAAGGCACGTGCGGCAGGGCGTTGACAGCCAGCACCGGCTCGAGTCCGGCGACCGTGTCGAGCCGATCCCAATAGCCGTCGGGCACCAGCACATCGTGGTCCTCGACGATGCGAAGGTAGTACTCGACCGTGCGGAACATGTCGAAATCGGCCGTGAACCGTGGGGCGGCATGCAGCCTGTGCAGCGACTCGGCGATGCGAGCAGGCATCCGCGGTTCCCGGAGGCGCTCGGGAGACATGGTTTCGCCGTCGATGAAGGGCAGCACCATGACCTGCCAGTCGTCGAGATAGGCGAGGATCGGCGGGGAGACGCCGGTGGTTGCGGCCGCGGCCGCGTTGTGGCGCTCGTTCTCACGGTCGACCGCCAGCAACTCCGTCGACGCGCCCGGGATGCGCACGACGTAACGATCCTCGCCCGCCGTCACGACGTAGTTTGCGTTCGTCAGCCCCCCGGAGAGCTCGGTCGCGACGGGATCTCGGCCACGCCAAAGGTCCACTCGCTCCATCACATCGTCGATCGTCGGCATCGTGCTCCTTCCTCAGGCTTCCCGGAGCGGAGCATCGGCCAGCACCTCGGCATCGACCCGCACCCCGAACACGTCGACGTCGAACCGGTCACCCTGCTGGATCTCGGCCGGGAGCGAAGCGGTGGCCAGGTGACGGCCGACGGTGTAGCCATACGCGGAGCTCCGGATCCGCCCGAGGGCCTCATCGCCGCGCATCACCGCCTCACCGCCGTAGGCGGTGACGTAGCTCCCGTCGCCGAGGCCGAGGGTGCGCAGGCGGTGGCTGGGGGTCCGTCGGGCTGCCAGGGCCTTGCGTCCGTTGAACTCACGATCCATCGCCACGAACGCGCCGAGCCCCGACGCGAACGGGTCGTCGGCGGCTGTGAGATCGATGCCCAGCGCTCGGAAGCCGGCCTCGAGACGGAGTCCGTCGATCGCCCGGTAGCCGCACACTTCGATGCCGCGCGCGCGGCCCGCACGGAGGAGCGCGTCCCACACCTGCACGGCCCA
Source organism: Actinomycetota bacterium (assembly GCA_029858935.1). Classification (GTDB taxonomy): domain Bacteria; phylum Actinomycetota; class UBA4738; order UBA4738; family HRBIN12; genus JAOUEA01. The sequence goes on along the minus strand of JAOUEA010000167.1, from coordinate 1,505 downwards.
CTCCGGTTCGACGTAGAACTCCCATCCCGGTTCCCCGACGTAGCTGATCGCTTGGGCGAAGACCTCGGCGCCGGCAAGCTCGATCGTCGCGGCGCGGAGGGCCTGCGGGCCCTGCGCGTCGGCGTCGGCGAGCACGGCCGGCGCAACCGCCCCCCAGAGCGCGATCACCGAGAGCTCCTCGGAGGCGTCACGCAGGTCGACATCGTCGCCCGCGTGCATGCGGAGCCATCCGATGTCGGCGTCGATCGCCGCCGCCCCTGTGATCACCCGGAACCGGTCCTGGGCCAGGCGCGTGATGGTGACGTCGGACAGGATTCCGCCATCAGGCGACAGGAACTGCGTGTACGCGATGCGTCCTGTCGGGCGGTCGACGCGGTTCGCCGACACTCGCTCGAGCAGGTCGAGTGCGCCCGGCCCGCTCACCTCGATCTTGCCGAACGACGACAGGTCGAACAATCCGGCCCGCTCGCGAACAGCCGAGTGCTCCTCGCCCACGCGGGACAGCCACGGAGGCGGCGAGAACCCGTAGGTGCGCTGATCGGCGCCGGCCCGGCGCCAGGCTGCACCAGGCACGAGATGATCGGCGCGTTCCCATCCGTGCTTCACTCCGAAGACGGCCCCCGCCTCCTGCAGGCGCGAGTGCAAGGCCGAGACCCGGCGAGGGCGGCCCCACTCATCGTGATCGAAGGGGTAGCGCTGAAGGTAGTAGTAGCGGTAGGTCTCGCGCGCGAGCTCGGCCGTCCACGCCGGGTCCTCATGGACGCGGCCGAACCGCCACGGTCTGTACGAGGAGACGTCCCACTCGGTGCCGCCGTCGACGATCCACTGCGACAGCATGCGTCCCATGCCCCCCGCCCCGCCGAAGCCGTTGAGCGAGAGTCCGGCCGCCATCCAGTACCCCCTCACGCCCGGCACCGGGCCCAGCAACGGGTTGGCGTCGGGCGTCATCGCGTCGGGGTGGCAGACGAGCTTGACCATGCCGGCCCCTTCCAGGAACGGGAAGCGCCGGATCGCCCCGCGCATGAGTGGCTCGAACCGAGCCTCGTCGGCCGGGAGCGAGGTGCCGCTGTGGGTCCAGGGGGCGCCGTCGATCCACCGCGCCGCCGGGTCACCCTCATAGCCGCCGAACAGCACACCGCCCGCCTCGCTCATGCCGTAGACGAGGTTGTCTGGGTCGCGGAAGCATGGCATGTCGCGCGGCAGCTCGTGACCGACCGCAGCGGCGATCGCAACATGTTGATGATCGACCGGGGTCGAAGGCACGCGGACGCCCACCATCGATGCGACCCGAGGGGCCCACAGGCCGGCCGCGTTCACGACGACGTCGGTCTCGATGCGTCCACGCTCGGTCTCGACCGCGACCACCGCGCGCGATGGTGACAACTCGATGCCGGTCACGCGCACCCTCGTGACGATCCGCACACCGAGCGCCCGCGCCCCGTCGGCGAGCGCGTAGGTCGCCGTGTGGGGGTCGAGGTAGCCGTCCTCTGGCATCCAGACGGCGC
>JAOUEA010000168.1 GCA_029858935.1 Actinomycetota bacterium | reverse complement strand
GATTCGCACCCGAGATCGCCCGCACGATCGCCGAGGCGACCGTTTCCTACGGTGACGAAGAGCCCGACTTCCTATTGCTCGATGTGATGCTGCCGGACGGGGACGGCAGGGACTTCTGTCGCGGGATCCGCCGGGACTCCGACGTGCCCATCATCATGCTCACCGCCCGGGGGGAGGAAGTCGACCGCATCGTCGGGTTGGAGCTCGGAGCCGACGACTACGTCGTGAAGCCGTTCAGTGCCGGCGAACTCGTAGCCCGCATGCGGGCGATCATGCGCCGAGGTCGAGCATCCGAGAGTGAGACGAGGGGCCCCATCTCGATCGGCGCGATCACCCTGGATCCAGCATCGCGGACTGTGACCAGGAGCGGGGTGGTCGTGAAGCTCGCGGCCAAGGAGTTCGATCTGCTGCATCTGCTGATGTCTCGAGCCGGCGATGTTGTGCCTCGGGAGCAGATCATGGACGAGGTCTGGGATCCGCACTGGTTCGGCCCGACGAAGACCCTGGACGTGCATATCTCCTGGCTCCGCAAGAAGCTCGAGAGAGACCCCAGCCATCCCAGCTACATCACCACGAGCCGGGGAGTCGGGTTCCGTTTCGCGGCCCCGACCGATCTCGCAGCCGACCACGAGCCCTGAGGAGGCCGCTACGAGGGTCCGAACACGTCTCGCCCTTGCATTCGCATACGTGTTGGTCACGGTGATCGTGGCTCTCACGGTGCCCCTTGCGGTGAACCTCCGAGAACGAGCTGAATCAGACCTGCTCGGGCAGGCGAAGATCACCGCGCAAGCCCTGGCCTCCTCGTTCGACGAGTCAGCGCTGGCCCCGAGTGGACGCGAGCAGCTGTCGCGCCAGGCGGAACGCTATTCAGAGCAGATCTCGGGTCGTGTGCTCGTGATGGATGAATCCGGCGAGGTGCTGGCGGACGCCAACCCATTCCCGGAGCCACCAAACTCGTCCGTCGGCGAGGACTACTCCACGATCGAACGCCCCGAGGTGCAGACAGCATTGGTCGACGGACTCCCCGAGGCCCTCGTGCGCACCAGCGAGGAACTCGACGTCGATCTGCTGCTCGCCTCGGCGCCGATCGTCGACGATCCGAGCGGACGTCCAACGATCGTTGGCGCTGTTCGCATCACCCTCGACGTGCAGCGCGTGAGCGACTCGGTCCAGCGGGTCACGATCGGGATCATCGTGATCGGCCTTGCTGGGCTGCTCGCCGGCATGCTGGTGGCGCTGGTTCTCGCCGGCTCGCTCGCACGTCCGCTCTCTCGCCTCGCCGCCGCCGCGCGCAGCCTCGGCGGGGGTGACTTGTCCACGCGGACCGGAACGATCAAGGGACCCGAGGAAGTGCAGGAGCTCGCAGCGTCATTCGATGAGATGGCGCTCCGGGTCGAGCGTACGTTCCACGCCCAGCGCTCATTCGTCGCCAACGCCTCTCACCAGCTTCGCACGCCGCTCACCGGCATGAAGCTCCGCATCGAGCGAGCCGCAGGCGAGGCCACCGACCCCGACCTGCGTGCGCAGCTCGAGGCAGCCGACCGAGAGGTCGACCGAATGGCCGCCACCGTCGACCGCCTGCTGGCGGTCGCCCGTGAGGTCGAAGAGGGCGCGCCGACGGAGGCCGACGCGGGAGAGGCTGCGCGCGCCGCCGCGAAGCGATGGGCCGAGTCGGCGACAGAGCGTGGCTCCGTGATCACCACCGATCCGCTCCTGCGCGCTCCCGTGCTCGCGAACCCGACCGACCTCGACCAGATCATCGACAACCTTCTCGACAACGCGACGACGTACGCCCCGGGCGCGATCGAGATCCACGTCGACGCGCAGCCCCAACGCACGGTGCTCGCCGTGCGCGACCACGGGGCCGGTATCGCGCCCGATGAGCGGGCGGCCGTCACCCAGCGGTTCGCCCGCGGCAGCGCTGCGCCGCACGGAGGCTCTGGGCTCGGACTCGCCATCGCTCGCGACCTTGCGCAGCGGTGGGGCGGTGAGCTGGACGTGGTCGGACCGGCGGACGGAGGCACTCTCGTCGAGGTGCGTCTCAGGACCGCCTCGACGACTCGCACGCCGAGGGCCGATGAGGGAAGCGAGCGATGAACGAGCAGGCGACCGAATCGACGCTCGACATCTGGCTCGCCCCGGATGCCGCCGGGCCTGCCGGATGCCTCTTTACCAGCTCTTAGACCGGCCCCAACTAGTCTCGATCCATGAAGCGCGTCCTGACCGTCGGCGCATACGCCCTCGGCGGCCTCCTCCTCGCCGGCGCCGTCTCTTTGGGTGCATTCGCGGTGACCGCCCGCCAGCTGAGCGAGTCTCCGGAACCGATCGGTGTCGGCCGGTCGGTCGCCGTGAGCCCGACCGCGGACGATCTGAAACAACCCGGTGGTGGCAACGGGAACGATGGGAACGGCAACGACGGTCAGGGCCAGGGAGCTTGGTCCCCCACCTGGACGTCATCCGCTTCCATCCCTTCCTCACCGGCCTCGCCGAGTCGCAGCGTCGATGCCTCGGGCGGCAGCGACGACTCGTCGGGCAGCGGGTCCGGCTCCGATGACTCATCGGGACACGGCTCGGGCTCCGACGACGACTCATCGGGGAGCGGGTCCGGAGACGGCGACGCCGACGACGACTGACGATTGACGATTGACGCTTCCGCCTTTCCTGCCAGTCGTGAGAGGATGGAGCCTCCGATGCCGGACAACCTCCATCGTCATGACGTATGGGGCGACGACCCCGAGGAGCGCGACGCCAGTGCGGTCGTCAGGGAGATCCTTGCCCAGCCCGGCATGGCTAGGAAGTGGCACGACCACCCCTCGATCATCTGGGTCAAGGCCGTGGCTCGCTTCATCGGGCGAAACGGCAAGCGCATCGCCGTCACGATCGCAGGATTCACCGTGTTGCTCGTCGGCGTTGCTCTGCTCGTGTTGCCCGGCCCCGGCTGGCTGATGATCTTCGTCGGCCTCGGCATCCTCTCGAGCGAATACCTCTGGGCGCGCCGGCTGCTGTCGATCGCGAAGCGGAAGGCCGAACAGGCGAAGGACGCGGTGATGGTCCGCAAGAACAACCGCGCCCAACGCAAGGCGCAGCGTAACGACGGCGTCGCCCAGAGTCCCTTCGACGACGTCGCCTGACATCAAGAGATGCATAGACGCCGGACGCATCCTGATCGGCACGTCGATCTGGTCGCCGCTGATCCCACTGCCTGAGCCTCGCAGCGTGGCACTGATGCTCGATCCGTAGGAGACTCGCGGGCGGTCGGGGAGGAGGGGCGATGCTGGCGATTGACGTGTTCATCGTGACCCTGCGGATCATCCACATCGTCACGGGCGTCATCTGGGTCGGCTCGTTGTTCGTGGTTGTCTTCTTCGTGCAGCCCAGCGCCTCGAAGCTCGGGGCAGCGGGGGGGCCGTTCATGTCGGAGCTTCGTCGGCGCCGATTCGTGGATGTCGTCTTCATCGACGCCGTGTTCACGGTCGTCGCCGGGGCGTTCCTGTACTGGCATGACTGGCACGCGGATCCGGGCTTCGCCGACTGGATCGGCTCGAGCTTCGGGGCCTGGCTGACCGCGGGCGCTCTGCTCGCGATCTCGGGGCTCATCGTCGCCGCGAGCGTCACGCGTCCCACGATCGGTCGGCTCGTTTCCCTCGGGAAGCAGGTCGCGGAGTCGGGCGGCACACCCCCACCAGAGAAGGCTGCGCAGATCGGGGCGCTGCAGCATAGGCTCGTCGTCGCCGAGCGTGTGAGCTTCTCGCTGGTTCTCCTGGCGGTGGTGGCGATGGCGTCGGCGCGGTACCTCTGAGATGGCTGGTCGCGTCCTCATCGGGACTTCGAGCTGGACCGACCCGACCCTCGTCAAGGAAGGCAATTGGTACCCGCCCGGGACCACGAGCGCGAAGGCACGCCTGGAGTTCTACGCATCGAGGTTCCCGCTCGTCGAGGTCGACTCGACCTACTACTTCCCGCCGAGCGAGAAGAACTCCGTGCTATGGATCGAGCGCACGCCCGCCGACTTCACCTTCAACATCAAGGCCTACTCGCTGCTCACGAACCACCCGACGCGCACGGAGTCGCTCTACAAGGACCTCGCCGCGACGCTCCCACCGGAAACGCTCGCGAAACGACGCATCTACCGCGACAAGCTTCCCGACGATGTGGTGCTCGAGGTTTGGCAACGCTTCCGTGACGCGCTGATGCCCCTGCACTCGGCGGGCAAGCTCGGGGCGGTCTTGTTCCAGTTCCCGCAGTGGTTCACGATCTCGCGCGCCAACAAGGCCTACATCGAGGAGTGCGCCGACCGGCTGGCCGACTTCCGCGTGGCCGTCGAGTTCCGGCACAAGAGCTGGATGGAAGAGCGCAACATCGAGGAGACCCTCGGCTTCCTGGAACGGCTGCGACTGCCGTACGTGTGCGTCGACATGCCCCAGGGGTTCGACTCGAGCCTGCCGCCGACCGCGGCGGCGACCGCCGACGACCTCGCGATGGTGCGCTTCCACGGCCGCGACCCGAATGCCTGGCGGACGAAGTCCGAAACCGCGAGCGAACGCTTCCGCTACGACTACTCGGCGGACGAACTCGCCGAGTGGGTGCCGAAGGTGCGGGAGCTCTCCGGTCAGGTCCGCGAGACCCACGTGCTCATGAACAACTGCTACCGCGACTTCGCCGTCCGCAACGCCAGGGAACTGGGCGACATGCTCGATCTCGACATCGGATGAGGATCGCCCGCGCCTCGGCGTGAACTCCGCTCCGGGGTACGCTCGTGAGGATGGGTGGCATGGGCACACGCTGGAAGGTCCTGACCGTGCGGGGCATCCCGCTCTACGTCAGCACGTCGTGGTTCATGATCGCGGGCCTCTACGTCTGGATCAGGTACGCCGAGCTCAGGCGGGTGTTCGTCGAGCCGGTCGAGAGCCTCACGATCGCGGTGCTCGCTGCTTCGCTCTTCTTCGGAAGCGTGCTCCTGCACGAGGCCGCCCACGCCGTCATGGCGCGCTCGCTCGACCTCCCGGTCTCGGGCATCACCCTGGTGTTCTGGGGCGGTGCGACGGAGACGAAGGCGAGTGCGAAGGGCCCGCTCGGGGAGTTCCTCGTCGCGTTCGTCGGCCCGGCGACGACGCTCGTGCTCGCGGGGGCCTTCTGGGTGGGCGAGACGCTCGCGAACGGCCTG
>JAOUEA010000166.1 GCA_029858935.1 Actinomycetota bacterium | reverse complement strand
CGTGGACGCGGTCGAACGCGCGCTGGCCAAGCATGGCTCGCCGGTGTTCGTCCGCAAGCAGATCGTGCACAACCTGCACGTCGTTCGTGACCTCGAATCCAAGGGGGCGGTCTTCGTCGACGAGGAGACGGAGGTTCCCGAGGGCGCTGTCGTCGTGCTGTCTGCCCACGGTGTGGCGCCCTCGGTCTACGACAACGCCGCCGCCCGCGACCTCGACGTGATCGATGCCACCTGTCCACTGGTGACGAAGGTGCACGTCGAGGCGCGGCGGTTCGCGAGTCAGGGCCGCACGATCGTGCTGATCGGCCACCAGGGGCACGAAGAGGTCGAGGGAACGAGCGGGCAGGCTCCGGAGCGTACGATCCTGGTGCAGTCGCCGCAGGAAGCCCGCACCGTGGTGATCTCGGACCCACGGAACCTCAGCTACCTCACGCAGACGACGCTGTCGGTCGATGAGACGAACGAGATCGTGCGCATCCTCGAGGAGCGGTTCCCGTCGATCCAGGGACCCCCTCGTGACGACATCTGCTACGCGACGCAGAACCGGCAGGACGCCGTGAAGGTGATCGCTCCCAGATCCGACGCCGTGCTCGTGATCGGCTCGCGCAATTCATCCAACTCGAATCGCCTCGCCGAACTCTCGCGCGAGCTCGGCACGCCTGCATTCCTGGTCGATGACGAAAGCGACGTCGACGCCTCCTGGCTCGAGGGGGCTACGACGGTGGGCCTGACCTCGGGCGCGTCGGCGCCCGAATGGCTCGTGCATCGCATGCTCGCGTGGCTCGCAGAGCGCGGCTTCTCATCGGTCGAGGAGGTGACCCTCACCGAAGAGCGGGTGAGGTTCTCCCTACCGGCGGGCGTGCGGCAGATCCCGCTGTCGCCTTCCTGAGGCCTTCCGACGGCCCGGGCCTATCGATGCGGAACCCTGTCGTCACGTCCACGACGAGAACTGGTCGCGGTCCTCTTCGGGTTCCTCGTACACGATCGAGATGAGGGTGTCGGTGGACAACACCCCGGGCAGCGTGTGGATCTCCTCGAGGATCACTCCACTGGCTACCTCCCAGGGCTGTGCGACGCAAGCCATCAGGTCGTACTCGCCGCCCAGCACGGCCACACCCGCGACGTCGCTCATGTCTCCGAGACGCTCGGCGATCCCGCCCGCACCCCCGGCTTCCGCCTTGATGTGCACGTAGCATGCGTCACCGATGATCGCGGGCGCCTGTGGAGCACCCCAGCCGGCGATGCCGATGCGGTCGGGCGGCACCACGGGCGCCGTGACGGTGCGCGTCACGCCAGGCACGTGGTGGATCTCCGAGAGTATCTGCGTCGCGATCGATGAGAGGTCTGCCCCTTCGACGTGCATCAGGACGTCCCACGAACCCACCACGGCGACCGCGCGGCGAACCTGCGACTTCGACGCGAGTCCCGAGAGGACGCCGTTCATGTGACCGGGCGCGACCTGGAGGTAGACGTATGCGTCCATGCGGCGAGGCTAGGTCAGCGACGAGTCCGGTACAAGGATGTGACGGCGATCCGCTGTCGCGCCGGGTCTCACCCGTCGACGGCGATCGGGACGCCGGTGAGGGCCCACAGCTCCGCTTCGCCCTCTTCGGGGCCGACCGAGATCAACCGGTCTCCGGCGCGCAACACGAAGCCTGGGCGTGGGCGGTAGATCCACCGGGAGCCCCGCTGCACGGCCAGCACGAACATGCCGGTCTCGGTCTCGAGGCGGAGTTCCTTGAGTGAACGGCCGGCGGCCCCCGAACCGGCCTGCACGATCGTCTCGGCGCTCGTTTCCTCCGTCTCCTCGAGCGCCATCTGCACGACCGGGTGCAGCGCCTCTCCGTGCTCGACGTACCACGTCATGTCGCGGGCTGCGTCACACATCGCCTCGCTAGCCCCCGCGAGCCTGATCAGGCCGCGCAGCTCGTCGGGATCACGAGCCTCGGGGGCCGCCCGCAAGACCCACGATTCCAGCTCGTCGCGGAGCTGGTCGCTGCGCGCCTCGAGGGCCCCGACCTCGGCTGCGAGGGACCGGTTGTTGAACAGCAGCGACGAGTACGCCAACCCCACGGCGGCCTCGGCCAGATCCTTCATCTCCACGAGGATGTCGACGGCGCGATCGAGCTCGGACAAGGCGGGCTCTTCACCCTCGGGCGGAAGCGGGAGCGGCGGTGCTCCGGCGAGTTGCCGAAGTTCGTTCACCCCTTCGTCGGGACCCCGCACGACCAGCACGTCCCCGCCCGAGATCACGTCGTCGGGACCGGGGTCGAACCTCCAATCGAGACCCGAGCGGATCGCGACGATCCACATGCCCGTTTCGGTGGGCAGCGACAGGTCGCGCAGGTCTCGACCCACCAGCTCGCCGCTATCGCGCACCTTGACGCGTGCGGTGATCTCATCCGCATGTCGAAGATCGGGCTTCAGTGCGTCGGGGATGCCGAGCCGTGCGGCCACCACCCGCGCGATGTCGGAGGCCGCGTCTCCGAGCTGTTCGATCGAGTCGGCGATCCACAGCACGCCGGCCATGCCTTCGGCATCCTCGGGACTCCGGGCGGCGAGCATCGCGGTGGTTCGCAGCCGCCGCAGATCGTCGGTCATGCGGGTTTCGAGTCGTTCGACCTCTCGGGCGAGCTTGTCCTCGTTGAAGAACACCGCCGCGTACGCGAGATCGACCATGAGCTCGGAGGCGTCCTTCAACTCGACGAGCAGGTCCTTGACGTTCTTCGGTTCGTTCATCAGGTGACCCCCAATACTGACATGACGAACAAGACGGCGGCGACCCCCGTCAGGTCGAGCGTCGCCGTGATGATGGGAACCCCGTGGTTGTCGGGGTCGAGACCGAACCTGGTGGTCAGTACCGCCACGTAGTAGCCGACGACCAGGGTCACGGGAAGCACGAGGATGCCCGCCAAAACGGCGCCCGCGACCATCAGATCGGCGGGCGGCCGCGCGACGTCCGTGAACGAAGCGAGCACCGCCGTGATCGTCCCGATCGCGGTGAACACGACGAGACCCAGCGTCACGACGACGGCCGCGTCGACGAGCCCCGGGCGTTCAGGGCGACCTCGTGGCGTGATCACACCGAGCTGCAGCTTCGACGACAGTCGCGACGACAGGATGCCGCCGATCGCCCCAGCCTGCGACACGAACGGGGGGATCAGGATCAGGATGCCAGGGATCGCCTGGAGCTCCCGCCGATGGGCCTCCAGCACCGCTCCCGCGAAGATATCGAGGAGCGGGGCCAGCGCGCTCACGCCCGCCATCTCGAGCAGGATGCGTTTCACGTCGTTGGAGCTGCGCGCGAGCGCCCACGCCAATGCGCCGACGGCCGCCGCCGTGCACAGCGAAGCCACGACAGCGTTGAGCGCATCGTTGCGGACGATGAACGTTGCAAGGAAGAGCGCCGGGATCGTGATCATGTCGCCGATCGCCGTGACCATCGGTGTCGAGACGGCGTCGAGGTCCCATCCGCGGCGGAACGATTGCACCGCGAGCCGCACGGTCACGACGAGGATCACCGCCGATGCGGTCACCCCGCCCACGACCGAGATGGTGACGAGATCCCAGAACGAGATCGTGCCCTCGCCGAATGCCGACGCCACCAGCTTGGCGATGCCGGCCAGGTAGAACGACGACAGCACGGCCGAGACGATCGCGACTTCCACGTTCCGGGCGAGGAGCCCACCCCGGCGGAGATTCGGTTCGAAGACGCCTGCGGCGATGCCCGTCCCCAGCCGCGCCCCCATCGCTCCGAAGATCATGCCCCGCATGCCCACCGATGCAGGGATCAGCACGAGCAGGCCCGGGAGGATCTCGAGCGTGCCGGTGATCGAGCCGAGGATCAACCCGGCGACGAAGCCGGCGGCCGTGCTGAGCGCAAGCGCGGCCGCGCCCTGCTGCAGCGTGCGCTGTTCCGCACGCAGCGTGCGATACACGCGGCGAGCGCGTCGTGGGACAAGCCGGGCACTCTTGGGCGTAGCCATCGGAAGTTCCGTTCGCGGATGCGGTCGTCGTGGGCGTTGAGGCGGCCGCCGCAGTATCGCCCGCGTCGAGGGGCCGAACAAGCCGCCGCCGGGCTCGGCTCAGTCCTCCACCCAGTCGCGGGTGAGCATCAGCCAGAACGCGAGGCCGGCATGGGGGCCATACCGTCCGAACCGTCGTGCGATCGCTGCGTCGGCCGGGGGCGTGCGGCGCCCGATGAGGCGTGCGTACGTGGGCCGCGTCCAGCTGTCGAGGATCAGTCTCGAGTTCCGCCCGAGCGTCATCATGATGTGGGCGGCGGCGTAGGGTCCGACACCCGGCAGCTCGAGGAGCATCTTTTCCACCTCGTCGTCGGACCGCTCGTCGGAGCCGGGCCGGGCCAACGACTCCAGGTCGATCGTGCCCCCGGCGACACGTCGCGCGAGGTCCCTGAGGTAGTCGCTGCGGTAGCCGGCCCTCACGGTGTTCCGATAGAAGGACACGGGAGCCCGTGCCATCGCCTCGGGCACCGGGAAGGCGTTGGTGAGCGGACCGTCACCGCCCACGGCCGGCTCGCCGAGCGACGACACCAGTGCGTTCACCATGCGCACCGTGGCACCCCACGCACAATTCGTCGTGCAGATCGTCTTGACGATGTCCTCGAACACGGTGGGCGACCGCAGCATCCGTCCGGCGCCTCGGGCCGCCCACCCCAGCTCCGAGTCGTCGTCGATCAGCTCGTAGAACCCGGAGAGATCCTGGTCGAGTCGAAGCACGTGTGCCGCCCCAGACAGGGCAGCCGCCCGCACCAGAGGGCCGGCGGCGGGCCCGAGCACGTCCACGCGAGCCGTTGCTCCGTTGCCGGGAGTGATGCGGATGCGTCGCGGTCGCATGCGGGGCCCGCGTATCGTGACGGCCAGCGCCTTCGCCCCTGCATCGAGCTCGGTCGGGGCCAGCTCGGCGAATCCGTGCGAGTGCAAGGTCCGGATGAGGTCGACCGGCTCGCCGCGGGGCCCGCGAAGCGGGAGCGTGAGTGAGGTCGTCAGGCGCCGCGAGTCGCTGTGAATGACCGGCATATCGGGAGCGTATCGACCCGAGTGGCCGGTGCCGGTTCGCGCTCGGCCCGAGGACCGGTAGCATCCAACGATGATCACCTGCAGCCCGCGGGCGGTAGATCTGTTGCGCACCGCGGAAATCGCCGCTCGGCGCTTCAATCCTGAAGC
>JAOUEA010000019.1 GCA_029858935.1 Actinomycetota bacterium | reverse complement strand
GCTCGCATCGAGGCCTACCCCGCTTCCCGATGCACCGGCCTCTCGACCGTGCAGGAGCGCGCACTGCCCGCGATCGCTCAGCCCGAAGGAGACCGCAGCTCCTCGCGAGCGGCGAGTTCCCGACGCACCGCCGGCGCGACCTCGGTGCCGAAGAGTTCGATCGAGCGCATCAGCTTGTCGTGGGGAAGTGCACCGACCCCGAACTGCACGAGGAAGCGATCGTGCTCGAAGATCTCGTGCTGGAACAGGATCTTCTCGATCACTTGCTGCGGCGAGCCCACGAAGTTCGCACCGCGCAGTGTGGCTTCTCCGTCGTACCGCTCGCGGGTGAGGGGCGGCCACCCTCGCTCGCGCCCGATCTTGTTCATCATGACGGCGACGTGCGGGAACGAATCGTCCAACGCCTGCTGCGAGGTCTCGGCGACGTAGCCGTGGGAGTTGATGCTGAGCGCCGGCAGGGGATCGTGCCCCGCTTGGTGCGCAGCGTCGCGATGCAGCTCGGCGAACGGCGCGAACCGTTCGGCAAGACCGCCGATGATCGCCAACGCCATCGGCAATCCGAGCGTGCCGGCCCGGAACGCCGACTCGGGCGCGCCACCGACGGCGACCCAGATCGGCAAGGGGTCCTGCACCGGGCGCGGGTACACACCGACGCTCCCGTCGAGCGGAGCTCTGAATCGACCCTGCCAGTTGATGCGATCGGCTCGGCGCAGGGCGATCAGCATCTTGAGCTTCTCGTCGAAGAGCTCGTCGTAGTCGCCGAGATCGAAGCCGAACAACGGGAACGACTCTGTGAACGAGCCGCGCCCCGCCATGATCTCCGCGCGACCCCCGGAGAGCAGGTCGACCGTGGCAAAATCCTGGAACACGCGCACCGGGTCGTCGGAGCTCAGCACCGTCACGGCGCTCGAGAGCCTGATGCGCTCGGTGCGCGCAGCTGCCGCAGCCATCACCACGGCCGGCGACGAGACGATCAGATCGGGGCGGTGATGCTCGCCGATGCCGAAGACATCGAGCCCGAGCTGATCAGCGAGCTCGACCTCCTCGATCAGGTTGCGCATGCGCTGCTCGGGAGCGATCGCCTTCCCAGTGGCAGGGTCGGGATACAGCTCGGCGAACGTGAAGAGTCCGATCTCCATGGTTTCGGGATGAACCCTGTCACGGACTTGGGTGTTCCGTCAGTGACAGGGCCGCGATCCTCGAGCGGATGCCGGCGACGTCGAGCCCGACATCGGCATCGATCTCGGGCCACGTGCCGTACTCGTGCACGAAGCGGCGGGGGACGCCGATGAACGAGTACCGCGTAGGCAGGTCGCCCAGCGCCCGCGTGAGCACCGGGGCGGTCGTGCCCTCGTACCACGGCTCCACGGCGATCACGTGCGGCCGGTCGCCGACGAGAGCCCGTAAGCCCTCGTCGTCGAACGGAGCCACGCTCGTTGCATAGGCGATCGTCACGTCGGAACCCTCGCTCGCCGCCACCGTGCGTGACAGCGTGGGACCGAAGGTCACGACCGTCGCCCCGCTCCCGCGGCGCAGCACCTCGAGCCGGCCCGGCGCTACGTCGTGGGGTTCGTCGTTCGTGGCCAGACTCGTGCGCACGTACGTCGGCGCGGCGTTGTCGAACGTCGCCCGCAGCAGCGACTCCACCTCGGTCCCATGGCCCGGCGAGAGCACCTGCATGCGCGGGATCGTGAGCATGGCGCCCACATCGCCGGCCGCGTGGTGCGTCGCACCTTCGCTCGCGTAGTCGTAGGACGCGCCGGAACCGACGAACGTGCCACCGAGCCCCTGGTAGCCGAAGTCGAGCTTAAGCTGCTCGAACGGTCGCTCGGCCATGAACGGGCCGAGCGAATGTGCGATCGGGTGGAAGCCTTCCATCGCGAAGCCCGCGGCCACCCCGACCATCGCCGCCTCGGCGATGCCGACGTTCACCGCTCGCGATCGGTCGTGGGCGACGGCGCGCTCGAAGTACTGGGCGCTGATCTCCGCCAGCACGATCGCCACCCTGTCGTGTCCGATGAACAACTCGGTCGCCGCGGCGGCGAAGGATTCCCGCATCGAGGCCCCAGGCACGCTCACCATTCCCCTTCGGGCACGTCAGCCACGACCGCGAGCGGCACATCTTGGACGGGGGCGAGGGCACGCTCGAGACCATCGAGGTCGTGCCCGTCGACCTCACGCACGGACCAACCGAAGCTGTCGAGCTTGTCGGTCCACGAATCGGTGACGATCGAGGAACTGTGGTTGTCGATCAACAGAAGCGTGAGGTTCGCGAGGCTCAGGTGTGGCGCCAACGCGATCGCCTCCCAGTTGCTGCCCTCGTTCAGCTCCCCGTCACCGCAGAGCACGACGACTCGCTGGTCGCGCAGGCCCTTCGCGCGGAGCGCTTGCGCGACACCGACTGCCATCGACAGGCCGTGGCCGAGCGACCCGGTCGATGCCTCGACGCCGGGCACCAGGGTCCGATCGGGGTGCGATCCGAGTCGGCTCCCATGCTCCATGAAGCCGTCGAGCCACTCCGTCGGGAAGAACCCCTTGGCCGCCAAAATCGCATAGTGAGCCACCGGCCCGTGGCCCTTGCTCAGGATGAAGCGGTCGCGATCCTCGGCATCCGGCCGCGCAGGGTCGATATGGAGCACCCTGTCGTAGAGCACCCAGAGGGCATCGACGGTGCTGGTCGAACTCTCCTCGTGCTTCTCGTCGCCCGTCGCGTGCGACATCAACGCGCGCACATGCTCGAGGCCACCCGCCGTCGCGTGCATCTCGGAAACCCTATGAGTTCGAGAGCACCCGACGTCAAGTGCGTGATGGCGATCCGGGAGGCTTCGTCGGCCGCCGCTGGGAACCGCAGCGGCCTACGAGGAACGGGAACCGTCGTTCGCCGAGGACGGGGGCGGCGGTATGGGGCCGGGGTCCCGGCCCACGACCGCCACCGCGAGCCTGCCCGTGAAGAACTGCCAGCCCTCGGTGTGCAGCACGACCGGCTCGCCGGGGGGCAGGCCCGTATGACGAAGCGTGAGCGTCGTCGATGCCCCGTCGGGTTCGAGCACGATCTCCACCGTCGTGGAACCTGGGGGCACCCCGTCGTCGCCTTCCCAGCCCCAGGTGAAGACCACGCGCCGGTGAGGCTCGACCTCGACGTACTCGCCGCTCGCGACCATGTTCGCGTCCATCCATACCCGGTACACCCCGCCCGGTCTCGGATCGAGTTCGGCGCGGACACCCTGCCATCGTGCGTAGCGCTCGGCGTCGACGAGGTAGGGGAACACGACCTCGGGCGAGGCGTCGAGGCGCACCTGCATCTCGATGACGTTCGATACCACCTCGCTCATGCATCCTCTCCGATCACGCGCTGCAGCCGGTCGAGATCGCGGCTCCACATGTCCTCGAGCACGAGCGCGAGCGGCCCCGCCGCCTCGCGATCGGCTCGGTAGTACCGGCGAGTCGCTTCCCTCCGCTCGGTCACGAGGCCCGCCTTACGGAGCACGCCGAGGTTCTGGGAGATGGCCGGCCAGCTCACGTCGAACCGGGCCGCGATCTCACCGGCCGAGCGCTCCTCCGTCCAGACCAGCCGCAGGATCTCGCGCCGCCGAGGACTGGAGATCGCGTCGAGCATGGCCTGCATGCTCACTAGTTAAGCACATCCTTCAGGTTGACAGGAACTTTAGTGTTGACTTAAATAGAGCCCACCACCGAGGAAGGGAGTTCGCATGACTCGCGACATCGTGCTGGGTATCGAGGTCTACGCGGAGCCGAAGGCGGTCTACGACACCGTCGCGACGCGATCAGGGCTGGCGTCGTTCTGGACGCCCGAGGTCGAGGGCGAGGAACACGAGGGCGGTGAGCTGACGTTCGGCTTCGCCCAAGCACCCGCACGGCTGCCGGTGCAAGTGACCACGCTGAACGCACCCCAGGGGATCGAGTGGAGCGTGCCGGCGGGATGGCCGGCCTGGGAAGGCACCGCGATCACGTGGTCGTTCGACGCGAGCGAGCACGGCACGAAGGTGACGTTCCGGCACACGGGCTTCGCCGACGAGATGCCCGACTACGACTTCGGCAGCATCGCCCTGACGTGGGCCACGGTGGCCTCTCGATTGAAGGACGTCGTGGAGAGCGGCGGCGCTCCGAACCCGGCGCTCGGTTAGACGTGGCGATCGACGTCACCGTCACAGAGACGATCGGAGCGCCGCGTGTCGACGTTGCGGGCTACGTCATGGACCACCGCAACGACGCGGCGTGGATCGGCGGCATCTCCGAATCGACGCTGCTCGGCGACGAACCGCTCGGCGTCGGATCCGACGTGCGTCGGGTCGCCTCGTTCATGGGCAAACGCATCGAGTACGTGAACAGAGTGGACAGCCTCGATCCGGGGCGCACGCTCGCGATGCACTCGATCGAGTCGCCGTTCCCGATGCGGGTCACGTATTCGTTCGAGGATGCCCCCGGCGGCGTCGAGGCATCGGTGCGCGTGCAAGGCGAGCCGGCGGCGATGTACAGGGTCGCGGGGCCGCTGCTCGCCCGTCAGGTGCGCCGGTCGGTCTCACGCGATCTGCGCACCCTCAAGGAGCTGATGGAAGCCTCGACCCGCTGATCGCGTCCGGCTCGGGTCAGTCGTCGCGTCCCGACTCGTCGCCCGAGCCGTTCTCGCGACCGTCGTCGTCGACGTTGCTGCCGCTGACCTTGAAGTCCCCGTCGAGCTGCACTTCGACCACGGTGCCGTCGTCGAGTTCGACCTCGACCTCGTACACCGCACCACCGTCGCCGACTTCGGAATCGACCACGGTGCCCCCGCCGGTGTGCTGCAGCGCTGCCGCAGTCGCACGATCGAGGTCGCTGCCCTCGAGCGGACGGTCATCGCTGCTGGTCGCGACGCTCACCGTTGCAGCGCCTCCGGCGAGCACGAGCGCTGCTGCCGTCGCTGCCAGTGCCTTCGTCTTCGTACGCATCCTTCGCCTCCTGGGGTCGAGGACCGATATCCTGAGCCCCCGGTCCTGATTCCACGCTGAACGAAGCTCACGCCGGCGCTGAGGGCAGGCTCACCTCGACACGGGCTCCGCCGAGAGGGCTCTCGCCGAGGGAGACCTCGCCACCGTGTGCTTCGACGACCGCGCGGACGATGGCCAGCCCGAGCCCGGCACCGCCGTCGTTTCGGGCTCTCGCGGCGTCGAGTCGAACGAATCGATCGAAGACCCGCTCCCGATCGGCTGCATCGATGCCCGGGCCGTCGTCGTCGACACTGAGCACCGCGCGCCCCGCGACGTCGATGAGCGAGAGCGCGACGACCCCGTGGGCGTGTCGGGCCGCGTTGTCAGCGAGGTTGCGAACGACGCGTCCGAGCTCGCTGGGGTTGCCAACGGATCGAGCAGCAGAGACCCCATGGGTCTCGACCCGAAGCGGCGTCGAGGCTCGCAAGCGCGTGGCCTCGGCGAGCACGAGGTCGTCGAGGTCGACCTCCTCCACCATTTCCCCGTCGCCCTCGTCCATCCGAGCGAGGAGCAGCAGATCGTCGACCAGCCGTTCCACCCGCAGGTTCTCCTGGTGCACCACCTGCGCCAGCTCACCCACCTTCGCCTGCCTCGGGTGGGTGATCGCGAGCTCGCTGTGCTGCCTGATCGACGCGACGGGCGATCGCAGCTCGTGCGCAGCGTCGGACACGAAGCGTCGCTGTCGAGCCTGCGACGCCTGGAGCCGCGAGAGCATCCGGTTCATCGTCGCCGCGAGTCTCGCGATCTCGTCCCCGGTCGCAGGCTCGGGGACCCGACGATCCAACCTGCCGGCCGAGATCGTTTCCACCTCTTCACGGATCGCCTCGACCGGACGCAGCGCCCGGCCGGTGATCCACCAGGTCACCCACGCCACCACGAGCACGAGCACGGGGACACCGAACACGAGCAGCGGCACCGTCGCCGAGGTCGCTTCTCCGACGTCGTCGAGGCTCCGGCCGACGAGCACGATCCGGGGGCCATCGGGTGCGGAGGCCGCGACCGCGACGGCCAGGAACGTGTGCCCCTCGAGCGGCGCGTCGCTCAGGTGGATCTCCCCGCCGGGCGGCAGGAGCGCCAGCGCAGGCTCGCCGATCACGTTCGAGCTGGAATCGAGGACACGCCCGTCGGGCGAGAGCACCTGCACGAACTCGTCTTCCGACTCGCCCATGTCGAGGTCGGGTGCATCGCCGATGGCGAGGGCCACCGCCACGTCCTCGGCTCGCGTCAACGTCACGTCGTGCACGTTCGCGGTGAGCGAGCGTCCGAGGAACACGAGCAGCGCCATCGACGCGAAGACAAGGGCGAGGCCCACGACCGAGCTCGCTGCCAGCGTGGTGCGGACCCGAACCGATCGCAGGGGACCCGAGCCGTCGTTCATGGGGAACCACCGTCCTGCGCCAGCCGATACCCTGCGCCGCGGATCGTCTCGATCGAGTCCCTGTCGAACGGTCTGTCGATCTTGTTCCGCAGATGGCGGATGTAGACCTCGACGATGTTGAGATCGCCGTCGAACCTGTCATCCCAGACGTGATCAAGGATCTCGGTCTTCGACACGACCTGTCCCGCTCGATGCAGCAGGTACTCGAGAAGCGAGGCTTCCCGGGCCGTCAGGCTCACCTCGGTCTCCCCTCGCCAGGTGCGCCGGGCGCCGGAATCGAACCGCAGATCGCCGGCTTCGAGCACGGGCGGACGCTCCGCCCCACCCCGACGGATCAGCGCGTGGATGCGCGAGACGAGGGCAACGTAGGAGAAGGGCTTCGTGACGTAGTCGTCGGCACCGGTGTCGAGTCCCTCAGCCTCGTCGAACTCGCCGTCCTTGGCGGTGAGCATGAGGATCGGGGTCCAGATGCCTGCATCACGAAGTGCAGAGCAGACCAAGTACCCGTTCATGCCGGGAAGCATGATGTCGAGCACGATCGCGTCGTAGGCGTGCTCGGTCGCCATGTGCAAGCCGTCGGTGCCGTCGTGGGCAACGTCGGTCGCGAACCCCTCGGCTTCGAGCCCTCGGCGCAGACCCTCGGCCAGGGTCACCTCGTCCTCCACCACCAGCACGCGCATACGGGTCGCTCCTCTGCAGGCGCCCCATCTTCTCGCGTTCTCCTGAACCGCGCCTGAAGTGGACAGGTCGCCGATTCAGCCGCGCATCAGAGCTCCCGTCGCACGCTCGTGTTCGTCTCCGAGGAAGGGAGAGGAACATGGCATTTCGATCGAAGTACGGAGTCCCGATGGCTCTGGTCCTGATCGCGATGGTGGCGATCTCGATGCTGGCCGGTGGAAGCCCGAGGGCCACCGCGGGCTCCGGCGGTGGTGGCCGGGGGCCGGACCCGGCGAACTTCACCGATCCGAAACCGAACGCGTACTTCCCGCTCGAGCCCGGGTGGTCCTCAGTGTTGCGTGGCACCGAAGGCAAGGACCGTCTGGTCGAACGGATCGTCGTGACCGATCGCACCAAAGTGATCCAAGGCATCACGACGACCGTGATCCGCGACGCCATCCGCCACAAGGGTGTGCTCGTGGAGAAGACCGAGGATTGGTACGCGGCCGACAACCAGGGGACCGTCTGGTACTTCGGGGAGAAGACCGCGACCTACGACGAGAACGGCGACGTGACCGGCACCCACGGTTCGTGGGAGGCCGGCGTCGACGGCGCCGTGGCGGGCATCATCATGCCGGCCGATCCCCAGCCGACCGACGCCTACCGCCAGGAGTCTTACTCCGGCGAGGCCGAGGACCAGGGTTGGGTCGTCGAGCGCGACATCACGCTTCGGGTTCCGTACGGCCGTGTCGACGACGCCGTGCGCACGTTCGAGTGGACCCGCACCGAGCCCGACGTGATGGTCGGCAAGGTCTTCGGCCCGGGCCTCGGCATCGTGTTCGAGTACACGCTCGCGGGCGGAAGCGAGACCCTCAGGCTCGCGCGGGTGAACCCGGCCGCGTAGGAAGCGGCGACGGCTCGTTCCCGGTCGGGAAGACGACCCGGCCGGGAACGTCGCCGTTCGGGTCGATCAGCTTTGGGCCGCGAACTCGTCCCAGATGGGATCAGTTTCGGCGTCGTTCTCGGCGAAACCCCACACCTCGGTGACCTTGTCGCCTGCGATGTGGAACACGTTCACGTAGTTGTACTCGACGCTCTTGCCGCTCGGCGCCGTGACGGTCGCGGTGCCGAGCACCACGGTGTGGTCGTCGTTCGCGACGATGTCGTGCGTGTCCGCCTTCATGGCGTCGCCCGTCATCGCGCCCATCATCTCCCGAACCTCGGCCTTGCCACGCCGAACCCCGGCGGCGCGGCTGTTGCCGCCCGTGTGCCACACGATGTCGTCGGCGATGTGGCCTTCCAGCCACTGCAGGTCGCCGCGCTCCATCGCCGCGAACATCTCGCCGATGAGCGTGGCGTTCGAGTGCTCTTCCATGCCCGACTCCTTCCTCGATCGAGGGGTTGTGAGATCGACTGCGCTCCGAACGATCGGAACGCCGAAAGCGTTTCATGAGGGCGCGAGTACGCGCAAGCGGCGCTCGTCGACCGGAACATCGCAGCCCGACCCGCGTGTGGACGAGCGAGCGCTCCACGGGCATGGTAGTCATCACCCGTGGAGACTTGGGACGCGATCCGGTCGCGGCGCAACGTGAGGGCGTTCGCAGACTCCCCGATCGAGGCCCGCGACCTCGACCGCGTGCTCGAGGCGGCACGGCGATCTCCGTCATCGATGAACCAGCAGGCATGGGACTTCGTGGTCCTCACCGATCGCGAGCGGCTGGTGCGGCTCGCACGGGTGTGGCGCTACGCCGAGCATGTCGCGTCGTCGGCAGCCACGATCGCGCTCGTCGCCCCCTCCACGAGCGACCCCGACGAGCGGGAGACGATCCAGTTCGACCTGGGACAGGTCTCGATGACGATCATGCTCGCCGCCGCCGACCTCGGCATCGGCACCTGCCACGCCGCCGTGGCCGATCAGGCGCTGGCGAGGGATGTACTCGGTCTGCCCGGCGACCGCGAGTGCATGTGGCTGATCTCGCTGGGCCGACCGAAAGGCCGCGCGCTCGCCCCGATCGAGCGGCCGGATCGACGGGCGATCGACGACGTCGTGCACCGCGAGGGGTGGTAGCTCCCCCGCGCCGAGCCGAGCTCAGTCCGATCCCTCACCATCCCCATCCCCGTCGATGGGAGGCGAGTCCCGCAGCATCTGACGCATCGCGGCGATCAAGGTCGCGCGCTCTTCCTCCGACAGGCGAGCGGCGGGGTGGATCAGGCGATAGCTGGTCGGGGGCATCGCGCCCTCCTCGATCACCTCGAGCAGCCCGTCGACCCTTCGGCTGCGCGCGATCCCACTCGGAGAAGTTCACGGTCTCGCGCCCTTCGTCGACGTCGCGCTGCACGAGTCAGGATGCCGGCGCGACATTCGTGTACCAGGGCCATGCGGTCTCGTCGCTGTGGCAATCGAAGCACGCGCCGCGGGCGAGCTCCAGACCCGGTCCCGGGGCGAACGCGGCGGCCTCGGTCACCGGTGGGTTCGCGTGGTCGCGACCGTAGGGCACGACCTGCACGATCACGAACAGCGCGAGCGCACCCCAGAGCCCGACGCGCATCCATCGCGGGAGTCTTCCGGCCACCGTTCCATCGTAGGAACGCGTCGCTGCCTCCGCCTCCGGCGATGGCCTCGTTGAGACCCGGGACCTTCGTCCGGCCCCGGCCCTGTAGCGCGCCCCTTGCTTACGGTTTCCCCATCGGCTAAGCTTTTCCCTGATGGGAAACGAACCGACCGAGGTGCTGGACCGGGTCTACGGGGCGCTCGCCGACCCCGCCCGGCGTTCGATCGTGCGTCGGCTCGCCCACGGAGAGGCCACGGTCGGCGACGTCGCGGCGCCCCTCCACATGGCGCTCCCGTCGGTGTCCAAGCACATCAAGGTGCTCGAGCGCGCCGGCTTGATCGGGCGCCGCGTCGACGGACGCCGACACTACCTGCACCTCGAACCACAGGCGCTGCGCACGGCCGAGGAGTGGCTCGGGTTCTACCGACCGTTCTGGGAAGAGGGTGCCGACAAGCTCGCCGCGCTGGTCGCCGAGCTCGACGAAGGGGAACGACGATGAGCCGGCGGGGACCTGTGATCCAGCTCGACGTCGAGCGCGTGCTGCCTGCACGACCGGCGACCGTGTTCCGAGCGTTGACCGAGCCCGCGCTCTACGCGCGCTGGATGGGCCCGGACGGTTCGACCGTCACGGTCGACGAGATGCAGCCGACCGAGGGCGGGCGGCTCGCCTTCCGGGTGAAGGTCGGTGAAGACGGCCCGGAATTCGGGCTGCACGGCACGTACCGCGAGATCGACGCGCCCCGGCGGCTCGTGCACACGTGGGCGATGGAAGGCGACGACAGCGTCTCGACCGTCACATTCGACCTCTACCCCCACGACGACGGCACGCGCATGGTGCTCACCCACGTCGACCTCGTCGACGAGGCCGAGCGCGAGCAGAACGAAGGTGGGTGGCGCCACCAACTCGATCGTCTCGAGCGTCTGCTCCGCGAGGTCGACGACCCCACCTCGACGTGAGCCCCTTGACATAGTTGCCGTATCGGCTAATATTTAGCTGGACGAGAAACTATTGGAAGGGAGGTCTCGTCATGGGAACCCTGGATGGCAAGGCGGCGCTGGTGACAGGCGCCGGACAGGGCATCGGCCGCGGCATCGCGCTCGCGCTCGCCGGTGAGGGCGCGGCGGTCGCGCTGATGGGCCGGACGATCTCGGCGCTCGATCAGGTCGCGGCCAAGATCGCGGAACGGGGCGGCAAGGCGGTCCCGGTCGTCGGTGACGTCACGAGCGACACCGACTGCGACGCGGCGGTCGCCGAGACGCTCGCGCAGTTGGGCTCGCTCGACCTGCTCGTGAACAACGCGCAGGCGTTCGCTTTCGGCACCGTGGCCGACATCGATCTCGCCGACGTGGAGGCCGGCTGGCAGAGCGGCCCGATGGGCACGCTGCGGCTGATGCGGGCCGCACTCCCCCATCTGCGTCACGGCGGCGCGGTGGTGAACGTCTCCTCGGGTGCGACCTCGGACGGCGACGGCGCCGGCACCGGCGGCTACGCAGCGGCCAAGGCGGCGATCGAAGCGCTGTCGCGCGCAGCCGCGGTGGAGTGGGCCGGCGACGACGTGCGGGTCAACGTCGTGATCCCGTTCTCGAAGACCCCATCGGTCGAAGCGGTGCTGTCGGCGTACGAGGGCGTGGAGGACCAGGTGCTCTCCCAGGTGCCGATGGGTCGCTGGGGCGACGCCGAGCGAGAGATCGGTCGCGCGGTGGCGTTCCTGTGCGGACCCGATGCCTCGTTCGTGACGGGCACCACCCTCGCGGTCGACGGCGGCTCCACGTACCTGCGATAGGGCGCTCGGTCGGGCTCACTCCCTTACCCCGCAACCGGGAAGGGAGTAGCCTGACCGGCGCTGCCGCCCTGCGAAGGGAGATCGCGCCATGCAGAGCTCGCCCGATGTCCGAGCGGCGATGCTCCGGTTCTACGACCGGCTGTCGGCCGGCGACGTCGACGCCTTCGACTCGATCGTCTCCTCGGATCCGGCCACCGTGGTGATCGGCACCGCGATCGGCGAGATCCACCGCGACCGGGCGAAGCTCCGCGCCGGGTTCGAAGCCGAGGGCATCGAGCTCGTGGCGAGCGACCCGGTGGCCTACGAAGAGGGATCGATGGGCTGGGTGATCGACGAGCCGACCTTCGTGTTCGGCGACGTCGGGAGGGTCGTGACGAGGCTGACGGCCGTGTTCCACCGTGAAGGGGACACCTGGAAGCTCGTGCACATGCACGCCTCCGTCGGCGTCCCCGACGAAGAGGTCTTCGAGTTCCAGGCGCGGTGGGGCGTCACCGGCTGAACCGCCTCGCGTAGGCTGCGTCGGTGGCGAACATGCAGCCGCTCCGGCGCGAGAATCATCCGGAGTTCGAGGAGCTCTTCCGGCACTACGACCGCACCCTCAGCTTCGTGCCGAACAGCTTGTTCACGATGGCCCGCCGCCCGGAGATCCTGCGTGCCTTCAGCGAGCTCATCACCCAGATATGGAACACGGGCACCCTGCCCCAGCCCTTGAAACCGCTGATCGGCATCATCTCGAGCATCGCCTCGGGCTGCCGCTACTGCCAGGCACACGAGGCGATCGACGCTCGCGAGCGCGGTGTGGCCGACGAGAAGATCGCCGAGATCTGGAACTTCGAGGGTTCCGACCTCTACGACGAGGCCGAGCGAGCCGCGCTGCGGTTCGCCCGCGATGCCTCGCTCCTGCCGAACGAGGTGACGCCGCACCATTTCCGCGATCTCCGCGAGCACTGGGACGACGGCCAGATCGTCGAGATGCTCGCGGTGGTCGGCCTGTTCGGGTTCCTCAACCGATGGAACGATACGATGGCCACCCAGCTCGAGGACCAGCCCGGAGCGTTCGCTCACGACCGATTCGGCGAGCACTGGCAGCCGGGCAAGCATGCGGGCGACGACGGCGGGAGTGGCGAGCAGGGCTAGCACGCCACCGGGCCTCAAGGGTCTCCCCAGGTTGCCGATGGACACACCTATGGAAGGGATCTCTCCCCCCGTGTTGTTCGTCATCGCGCTCGGGCAGGGCGCGATCGTGGGCTACCTCGCCAAGCGCGCGGGCCGCCAGCCGGTCGGGTGGGCCGTGGCCGGCTTCCTCGTCTTCCTGCCCGCACTGATCGTGCTCGCGGTACTCGAATCCCGAGACAAGAAGAAGGCGCTCGCCGGACCGCCGTTGCCGCCTCCTCCTGCCGAGGACGCGGTCGCGAGAACAGTCGCCGCGCGGCAGCAGGATTCCTGGAGCGGCTAGCGGTCGCTCAGGCGACGCCTTCCCAGATCATCTCCGAGACCTCGAACACGACGTCGAACCCGCTGCCGTCGGCACGCGCGCGTACCTCGCCCTCCACGGCGCAGACACGATCGTTCAGCCATGCGTAGCGGTCGTCGTCGGTCGTGTGCACGAGGCTGCCCAGCAGGCGGCGCATGCCGGTGTCGGTGAGCACGGCGAGCCCCTGCCACTCGAACAGGATCGTCGCGCCGTCGTCGGTCTCGAGCACGCCGCGGAACTCCGGCACGAGGGCCGCGTCGACGCGCTTGCGAGGGAAGTTCGCCGCGCGGTAGCGGGCCGAGAGGCGCCCCGAAGAGCGCCCCTCGGCCAGCAGGAAGCTGCGGCCCTCGATGCCGGCGTCGCCCCCGAACTCCACGCTCCACGCTTCCGGCGTGGTGAAGGTGACGGTGTAGATCGGATCGAGTCGCATCCGTCCCTCGCCCCTCAGCTCGCGCTCAGTCCGGCGACCGTGGCGGGCAGGCCGTCCCACGACCCGACCGGTGCGAGCGAGCCGTCGTCGCCGACCGACCAGCCGTAGACACGGCCGCCGTCGGCGTCGATCGCGTAGAGGAACCGGCCGTCGCCCGACAGATCCTCGTCGCGCAGACCGCTCATGCCGTCGACCGCGATGCCGGCGGTGGCGTCGTCGAGCGAGAGCGAGCCGTCGGCGGCGATCGAGTAGCGCGACACCGCACCGTCGGCGAAGTTCGTCGTGTAGGCGAACCGGTCATCGGGCGTCACGACCGCCCAGCAGATCTCGCTGCGGCCGTTGCCGACCGAGGCGGTGCGGGGAACGATCGAGCCGTCGACGATCGCGTAGGAGGACGCCGCCGCCGCGCCCTTCTCGGCACGGAAGGCCTCGGTGACGACCAGCGAACCGCCGCTCGTGAACGCGAAGCCGTAAGGGGTCGGGCCCGACGAGGCGATGGCTCGAGGAGAGCCGAACGTGCCGTCGGCCATGACCTCGTAGGTCACGATCGAGTCGGTGCCCCGCTCGGTGATCACCAGCATCGAGCCGTCGGGGGTGAACGCGACCTGGGCCGGGTCGGCGTCGCTCGCGGCAAGTGACTGGTCGCCGCCCACGATCGGCGAGATGTCGTCGGCGTCGAGCCGGAACGCGGCGAGTCCCGGTTTCCCGGTGTTCAGCACGACCACGAGACCGTCGTGCTCGGTCACGCTCTTGGGCGCGGCGCCCGTGGGCACCCGGTGGCGCAGCTCGATCGAACCGTCGTCGGCGACCGAGAACACGCTCAGGTCGTCGCTCGCGGCGTTCGTGACCAGCAGGGCTCGCCCGTCACTCGTGAGCGAGACCGAGCCCTGCGAGGTGAGGTGGGGCATGCCGTCGCCGGTCCCCCCGGTGGCGACGCTGCCGATGCGGTCGAGCGAGCCGTCGGCCGCTCGGCGGAACGCGATCACCTCGTTGGGTGCCGCGTTGGTCTGCACGTAGACGGCGCCACTCGTCGGGCCGCCCATCGATCCCTGCTGCATGGTGCTCCCCCTTCCTTCGAGGATCCTTCGGACAGGGCTTCGTGCTCTCGAGTCGGCGGAGCGTTACAGGCGTCGCGATAATCGGTCGGATCCCACGGGAGCCAGCGACCCTGCGCGGCCCGTCACCCCCGGATCTGTCGGATGAGGCAGGTCGCCGGGTCGCGGTCGGGGAGCCATCGAACGAACGTGACGGCGTGTCGGAAGCGCAGGCCGCGCAGACGCTCGTAGCGCACCTCGCAGACGAGGGCGGGGAGCACGTCGACCCAGTCGTCGCCTGCGGCGCTGACCGCCCCGCCGGGCGAGACCCGGGCGAGGGCGAGGGCGGCCGCTCGGCGAACCGGCGCCCGCGAGAAGGCAACCGTGCGGCCGACGTCGACGAGTCGCGACCCGTCGTACATGCCCAACCGGATCGACCCGACCCCCGAACCCGCGTGGCGATACCCCGTGACGACACAGGCGGCGGTCCGCACACGCCGAACCCGCACCCACCGTTTCCCGTCGGCGTGGCGTGCGATCACCCCGTCGCGGCCGGTTGCGTCGCGGTCGACGAGCCAGGCGCGAGCCGTGGTGCGATCGAGGGTCTGCGGGGTGAGCACGAACGGTTGTCCCGGGCCGATGCGTCGAAGGTTCGTGGGCGAGGTCGTCACACCCAGTTCATCGGCCAGCGACTCGAGCATCTGCCGCCGCTCGGAAAGGGGCGCCGACCGGTAGTCGGTAGCCCCGCGGATCGTGAGGTCGGTGAGGATCAACGATGCGGGCTCGGTCTCGGACAGGGCGACGGAATGCGTCTGGGAGGGATGCAACCGCCGACGGACCGAGGCGAAATCGAGCCCGCGAGGACCGACGACGACCAGCGATCCTTGCACGATGGCGTGGTCGATCTCGAGAGATCCCAGAGACCGAACGACTTCCGGGAAGAACCGATCGAAGGCCCTGCGACGATCGGACACGAGCCGGGCGGCGCCCGGCCCGAGACGGGCGCTCACGCGCAGGCCGTCCCAGTCGGGCTCGAACCGCCATTCGATGCCCTCGGGGATGCGATCGACGACCTCGCCCGCGCTCTCGACGTTGGGGATGGAGACGACATCGCCGGCGATGTCGACCACCGTCTCCCCCCGCTCACGCCGCATGCCCAGACCCTGTCATCACGTGACGCTCGCCACATCGGGAACATGGCCGAGATGTGGTCGGCCGATGGTCTGGTATCGGAGTGGTGCGTTGGGCATCCCCCGGACGAGGGACGCTGGCGCGGGTGTCAGGCCCGCGTCCGTCTCGCACTCGGGTCGGTGTGGCGGCCTAGGCCGCCGGTGAGGTCGACGCCGCAGGCGAGACCGAGGCGGCGGGCGAGGTGGTGGCGACCGGGCTGGGCGAGATCGACGGCGACGGCGCGGTCGTCGGGATCGGAGTCGTCTCCGTTTCCTGGATCAACGCCTCGAGCGAGGGTGCCGGCACGAAGCGGATCACACCGGCCCCCAGCGGCGGCACCGACACGACCGTGCATCCCGTGCCGGTCGCGCCCGCGGGCGTGCAGGTGTCGGTCGAACGATCACCCACGATCACGAGCACGCTCATGTAGCGCGCACCTCGATCCAGAGCCATGGCCTCGCTCACCGTCACCCGGCCTGCGGAGTTGCCCGTTGCCGTGACCCGGCCGATGAGCACGCCTTCTGCCTGGTCGGCGGAGTACTGGCGCATCTCGACGGTGACGAGGTCGTCGGTCGCGATGTCGCGTCCATCGAGCTGCACGGTCGCGGTGACGACACGGTTCCCGGCCGCGAACGTGATGATCGGTGCGGGCACCGGCGCCTCGGCGTCAAGCACGGGGGGCACGATCGCCGAGGTGAGCGCGAGCGCGAAGATGCCGGCCGACAGCATCGTCGAGGCGGCGATGAGCTGCGCGCGACTCGCGTAGTGGCGACGCAGCACGAAGGTGTCGTTCGCGTTGCCGTCGGCGTCGCTGCGACCGAGCAACGCGATCGATCCGATCGCGAAGGCCGCCACACCCAACGTGACGGCGAATCCCATCCACCCGGGTGTCTCCCGCACCGCCTGAGCGAGCGCACCCGACGCCCATGCGAGCCCGGCCACGAGAGCTCCGATCACGAGCTCGGCGAGCAGCACTGCCTTCAGCCGCCGCTCCCCGCGCCGACTCGGGGTCGGAGGGGCGAGGTCGAGGGTCGCTGCGTCTTCCAGAGCGGAGTCCCAGCCGACGGCCGGTGTTCCCAACACCTCGGCGGGCTCATGGTCGCCGGTGCCGGTGAACACCATGCGGTGCTGCACCGGCGGATCGCCCACCGGGGTCGGGCATTCGATCACGACCCGCCAGGGGTCGGTTCGCTCGGCGAGGGGTGTTCCCATCGTGGGCGTTGCCTTGATGGCCTCGACGATCGAATCCTCGTCGGGACGGGCATCGGCGATCCGCGCCGACAGCTCCATCACGGGGAAGATGCCTTGCGGCAGCACCCGGGCACGCTGCACGCGTTCGAGCTGGGTCGCCGTCATGGTCTCCGCCGCTGGTGCGGCGGCACCGGTCGCCGGCTCCGACCCCTCATCGCTCAGCACGACGATGTCGGCGGTGTCAGGCGACGCGTGGAACCGTCGATCGATCAGATCCGCGATCGCGCCGTCGCTCCGCCTGAGCTCGTCGAGCTCGTACAGACCGGGCACGCGATCGGTCGACCTGGCGGCGAGCACGACCGGCACGTCGATCGGCGCTGTGGTGCCCGTCAAGATGCGACGCACCTGTGCCAATCGGTCGATGGCGTCACCCGAGCGCAGGGCGCTGACGCGGGAGAGCACGTCGTCGGTCGAGGCGAGGTAGGCAGACTCGCGGGGAAGGAACTCACGCTCGAGCCGGACCTGAGCGGTCACATCGACCGCCATGGTGCGGCCCTTCCGCTCGTGGCCGGGGTGCGCACACAGGTATCGCGTCATCAGGGGCCTCTCCTCCAACTCCGGCGGGCACTCGGCGATCGAGCGAGCGAGCGCCTTTCCGTTTCACCCGTACGCTACACGGGGTGCGGGGCAACGGAACAGTCCCCTTCCGTACGGACGAGCCGAGATCGAGACCTTCGGCCTAGGCCCATCGCCCTCCAGCGATGAACGCGCACGCGAACCGACCGGGTAGGCTGCGCGCCGACATGCCCGCTGTGCCCGACCTGCTGCATCGCATCGACGCCTATCTCGACCAGGCCCCGAGGACCGGCGCCCTGACCGAGGAGATCGGCCCGTTCACGCTGTTTCTCAACGAGGGTCACGGCTGGCGCTACTACGCGCGCCCCACGCCCGGCACGAGCGGCCACACCGTCGACGACGTTCGCGCGGTTCGCCGCCGCCAGCGGGATCTCGCCCAACCTGAGGCGATCGAGTGGATCGGCGAGCTCACACCCGAGGTCGATGGCGCCGCGGCCGCCGACGGCATGGTGGTCGTGGCACACCCGCTGATGGTGCTCGCCGATGACGCCCGACCGCAGGTTCCGCACGGTGAGGTCGATGTCGCGATCGTCGAGCCCGACGACGATCTCGCGACCCTCAGCGCCGTGGCGGAAGTGGCGTTCGCCTCGCCCGGCACGGCGATCGGAACGCCGGGGGCGGCGCACGCGATCGCTGCCGCCGGCACCCAGAACCCGGACACGGTCGCGTTCCAGCGGGGCCGCATGCTGGCCGGGCTGACCGTTGCCGCCGCCGCCCGCGTCTCGGGCGCGATCGTGGCGGTCGGATGGCATCAACCGCTGCACGGGGCGACCGAGATCGTGGGCGTGGCGACGCTGCCGGCGTTCCGCCGCCGAGGACTCGGAGCCGCGGTCACCGGGACGCTGGTCGCCGACGCGCTCGCGCGAGGGGTGGAGACCGTCTTCCTGTCAGCCGATGACGACGACGTGGCCCGGGTGTACGAGAAGGTTGGGTTCCGCAGGGTCGGCACCGCGAACGCCGCCTCGGTGCCGGCCGCCTGAGCTGCGTCCGCCCACCGGCATGTCTCAGTCGACGTCGCGGCTCAGCGTGACCGCGATCCCGAGCGCGACCGCGACCCCGAGGTAGACGGCCATCATCAGCCCCGCAGCAGGCGCCGAGAGCAGGTCGCCGCCGGGCTGGGAGAGGGCGTTCGTCAGACCCGAGAACGGGAACCATCGCACCGTGCCGGGAAGGATGGCGCCGACCAAGCTCTCGATCACGAGCGCCCACCCCAGCACCCCGAGGATCGCGATCAGTTGGCTCCGCAGCGCCGCTCCGGCCGCGGCCGCGATCGCACCTGCGAAGGCCGAGCCGGCGGCCACCGCGAGTACGGCCACGACCACCGTCGATCCGAACGGCACGATCTCGCCCTCGAGCGCGAAGTCTCCCGCGACCGCGATCAGCGGGACCAGCGCGCCGACCACCCCGAAGAGGAATCCGGCCGCCGCCGAGCCCACCACCTTCGCGACGACGACGGGCCACCTGGTCGGCGTGGCGAGGAACGTGCCGCCCAGCGTGTGGTGGCGCTGTTCGGTGGTCGTCGCGACGGCGCCGAGCACGAGCGCGAACAGCCCCGCGACCGAGCCGGTCGCGACGAAGTCCCGCACGTTTTCGACCGTCTCGATCGGCGTGATGCCCGCCTCGAGACCGTCGGGGGAACCGGCGATCGCGAGGGTCGCGATCGCGCCGAGCGCCCCGAGCGCGACCACGCCGACGAGCAGGCCGATCCATAGACGCGTCGTGCGAACCTTCGCGACCTCGGCAACGATCAGCGCCATCATGCCGGCGGCTCCGGCGGCGGCGGCATCTCGGGAGCGCCCGGCGCCGAGCCGGCGCCATCGCGGCCCGTGAGCCGCAGGAACGCCTCCTCGAGCGAGGCTTCCCGGCTCTGGAGAAGGTGCAGCACGACCCCGGCGGCCGCCGCGAGCTCTCCGACGCGCTCGATCGCGACGCCGGCGGCCGTGAGCGAGCCCGGGTCCTCGCCCACCGAGACGGTCGCGCCCTCCGCCTCGAGCGCCACCCGCAACCGGTCCGCATCGGGCGAGCGCACCATCACGTCGCTCGCCACCGCCGAGGTGATGGCCTGCACCGGGCCCTCGCGCACGAGGCTCCCTCGGTCGATCACGACGAGCCGATCGACCGTCTGGGCCATCTCCGCGAGCAGATGGCTCGAGACGAAGACCGTTCGTCCCGCGTCGGCGAACGCGCGCAGGAAGCCCCGAAGCCAGGCCACCCCAGCCGGGTCGAGCCCGTTGCCCGGCTCATCCAGCACGAGCAGCTCGGGGTCGCCGAGCAGGGCGGCCGCCAATCCGAGGCGTTGCCGCATGCCGCTCGAGTAGCCCTTGACGCGCCGATCGGCGTAGTCGCGCATCGCCACTTGGTCGAGCACCTCATCGACGCGCTCCTTCTGCAGCCCTCCGGCCGTCGCCGCGATGCGCAGGTGCTGACGCCCGGTACGCCCTGGATGGAAGCCGGTGCTCTCGAGCAAAGCACCCACGCGCGCGAGCGGCCGGTCGAGCGCCGCATACGGGCGGCCCATCACCGTGGCCGTGCCCTCGGTCGGCGCCGCCAGACCGAGCACCACCCGCATCGTGGTCGTCTTGCCCGATCCGTTCGGCCCGAGGAACCCCGTCACGCGCCCGCGTTCCACACCGAAGGAGAGCCCGTCGACCGCTGTGATACTGCCGAATCGCTTCGTGAGTCCGGCGACCTCGATCGCCGGCTCGTCGGTTCGACGGGCGCTCATGCGCGAACGATCGCCGCTCTCCACGCCCGCACGTCGCCCGCCTCCAGGTTGGTCTCGAACGCAGCCGGCACGATCTCGCGAACGCTCCAGCCGACCGTGAACGTCGCCCGGAGCTCTGCCTGGCTCACACGCCGGGGGCCCCATCCCGGTGGCTCCTCATCGCTGAAGCACAGCACGTGCAGCACGGCGCCGGCCTCCAGCGCACCATGCAGGCTCGCCGCGTAGACGGGACGTTCGTGATCGTCGAGCACGTGGAACAGCCCGCAGTCGAGGGCGGTGGCGAACGTGCGGCCGAGTCCGCCGACGCCGAAGACGTCGGCCACGAGGAAGCCGATGCCGCCGAGGCCTCGATCGCGAGCCTTGTCCATCGCCTTGCCGATCGCCCGGGGCGATGCATCGATGCCCAGCACGTCGATGCCTCGCTCGGCGAGCGCGAGTGCGTTCTCGCCGGTGCCACACCCGGCGTCGAGCGTTGGTGAGCGGAACTCGCCCGCTTCGGCGAGGGCGAGGACCTCACGCTGGGGTCGACCGATGTCCCAGGGCGGCACCCCGATGTAGGCGTCGTCGAACCCGCCGGCGTACGGCTGAGCGGTCATGGGCCGCCACCCTAGCCGCTCCCGGCAGCTCGGGCGATACCGTTGATGCTCGGCGACCAGTTCGAGGGGGAACGATGGAAGATCGGTACGAGCGCGGGCGGGAACGGTTCCTCGAGGTGCACGACGAGAAGGCACTCGGCGCCGTGGAAGGGCTCGGCGACCTCGGCCGCGTGATCGTCGAGACCGTCTACGGCGACGTCTACACCCGGCCCGGGTTGTCCACGCGCGATCGCGAGCTCGCGGCGGTCGCGGCGCTGGTCGCCCTCGGACGTTCCTCGCAGATCCCTCAACACCTGCGGGCCTCGCTGAAG
>JAOUEA010000165.1 GCA_029858935.1 Actinomycetota bacterium | reverse complement strand
CGACTCCTCCTACCTGTTCGTCATGAGCGGCGGACGCAGCCCCCTGATCGAAGAGGAGCAGATGGGTCTTCGGGAGCTCCGGGCGGTCATGGGTGAGCACGCTGCCGCATGGTCGTCGGTCCTGGACGCCGACGCAGACCCCGAGGCCGTGCTCGTGCGGTCGCGAGACGACGGGTCGGAGACCCGCGCGCCGATGAGCATCAGGCTTGCCCAGGCGCTGCACCACGGAACCGACCATCGGAGTCAGATCTGCACGGCCCTCACGACGCTCGGCGTGGAACCGCCGTTCATCGACGTCTGGGACTTCGGCCTACGGGACTGGCGGGTCGTCGACGTCGTGCCGACCACCTGAGCCCAGATCCCGCTGCATGATGGGAGCAGCGCCTCCCTCTTCAGAGTTGACCGCCGGCAGCGCGGCTGGTTTGCTCGCTCGATGGGGGAGCGGTACACGGACGCCACGTACGGAGACAGTGTCGCCGAGATCTACGACGAGCGCATCCTGGGTCCCTTCGAGGAAGACACGGCCGACGCGGTTGCCTTCCTGGAGGGCTTGGCGGGCGGCGGGCCCGCACTCGAACTCGGCATCGGCACCGGCCGAGTGGCGCTTCCTCTGGCCGAGACGGGGATCGAGGTGCACGGCATCGACGCGTCCGAGGCGATGGTGGAGCGACTCGTCGCGAAGCCGGGCGGGAGCGAGCTACGGGTCTCGGTGGGCAGCTTCGCCGACTTCTCGCTCGAGCCGCGCTTCTCGCTGATCTACTTGGTCTTCAACACCTTCTTCGGACTGCTCACGCAGGCTGAGCAGGTGTCGTGTTTCGAGGCCGTCGCGAGACATCTCACGCCCGACGGGGTGTTCGCCATGCAGGCGTTCGTGCCCGACGTCACACGGTTCGATGCCCACAACCAGCGTGTGTCCGTGGAGTCGGTGGATGTCGATCAGGTCACCCTGGAGACCTCCAGCCACGATCCGTTCGCGCAGCGCACCGACAGCCAGACCGTGATCATCCGTGACGGCAGCGTCCGGCTGTATCCGGTGCGCATCCGGTACGCCTACGTCTCCGAGCTCGATCTCATGGCCCGCATCGCCGGGCTCACGCTCCGAGAGCGCTGGTCCGATTGGCACCGATCCTCGTACCCGTCGCGAGGGTGGACCCACATCTCGGTCTGGACGCCCGCCACGTCCTGATCGCGTTCCGTTCAGGCGATCTTCTGCCCCTTGTCGGGTCCGGGGAGGATCATCAAGGCGTTGGCGATCGCACGCTCCTTGCCGTCGGAGGGACGGTTCACCACCGAGCCGCGAACGACCATCGTCGAGGAGCCGCCACCGTCGAGGTTCAGGGCGGTGACCACGCCTTCAGCCTTCATGAACTGGGCGAGCTCCACGAGGGTCATGCCTCGAGACACCGTGCTGCGCCCGTCGACCACGACGAGCACGACGGTGCCGTCGGCTTTGATGCCGACGGCCGTGCGCGGGTTGCGACGGCACATCGTTCCGCAGACGGTTGGCGCGACGACCGCTCCTGCGTCGAGCAGCTGAGGCTCGGCGGCGATCGCATCGGCGACGTTCGGCCAGCCGAGTGACCATGTGAGATTGATCCGATCCGTGACGACCAGCGAGGCGAGTCGCTGGGCATCGGCCGATCCTCGCGGCGCCGTGAGTACGATCTTCTTCCCCACCGAAGGCGCCGCGTTGGTGCAGTCTTTCGACGACACCCGGTACTTGCGGGTGAGCCTCCCCGCAACCTTGTCCCCCCAGGCGAGCCGGGCCGCCGGCGCGAGCTTCACCCAGCAGGAATCCTTCGGCGGCGTCTCGATGCTGCCGCCGGCTGCCGTGTAGGCGGCGATCTGCTCGACGGGCGACGTTCCGCTGTTCCAGCGGTCGATCTTCCACGCTCCGCCCAGCCGCGGAACGTGGGCCAAGATGTTGACCGGCGGTCGGCCGATGAACGCCGATGACTCGTCCGCGGAATACGCGAAGGCCTTGCCCACGCGGATGCCCGTCTGGACGTACTTGCCGTCTTCGACGAAGAGGTGCACCGGGCGCGGGATGCCCTTGTGCAGGAAGAAGTCGCCGTTGATCGCCGCGATCGCTCCGTACTTGGCGGCGATCGAGCTCGCGGGAGCGCGGGCCGAGATCGTCTTGGAAGGGCGACCCACGTCCAGGGTGGTCCTGCGTGACAGATCCATCGTGATCATGAAGATGCGCAGCGGTGCGGCCGGGTCCTTGATCTTGATCAGGCGCACCCCTGCCGCGATCCGGTTCGAAGATCTCGAGACGGCGACGCTCGGGGGGTCGGACCGAGCGGCTCGGGCCGGCGTGGTCGAGAAGACGAGTCCAGCCGTCAAGACGGCGAGGGCCGAGGCCATGCTTCGCTTCAGGACCATTGTTCGGACTCCATGCATCGGCGGGTGTGCAACTCTCAACGGCCGAAATGCGCCCGAACTTCATGCGTCGAACGTCGGGAAGCCCGCCCGCTGTTCCGTACGCCGTAGGTCCCGCCAAACGCCGGGCCCCGGCGCGCCCTCCGCGTAGACTGGCCGTGCGAGGATGCTGGAACCGACGCGGGTGTTCTGCCACGTTTCCTGCACTCCCTCAGACGCGGGGACGTAGCTCAGTTGGAAGAGCGCCGGCTTTGCAAGCCGGAGGTCGCCGGTTCGATCCCGGTCGTCTCCACCACCACCACCACCCGGCGTACGATCGCCCGTGCCCCGACACGACCGAGGACAGGAGCCTCATGTCGCGGCAGATGCTGAACGAGAAGACGTTCCAGCACGCAGGCGCGATCTGGCGAGCGGCGTTCCTGATCGTGCTCGCCGTCGTGAGCGCAGCGTACGGCTGGTCGTCCGGCAACGAGCAGGAGTTCGACGGCGCCGTGCTGCAGGCGACGTTCGCGACGTTCGCGGTCTTCACCGGGAGGCTGTTCCTGGACCGGTCTCGAGTCGTGAAGGTCACGAAATGATCCGTGGCGGTCGTGCCCGTCGCGACGCTGATCTGGCGCTCCCTGATCCCCCGTCTGCCGGGAACGGTACCCAGCTCGCCGTGGTTCGCCGAGGGGTCGTGCTCGTGTTGCTCACGGCGGCGATCGCGACGTGGGGAACGCCGGCGCAGGCCGCGGTGCCCGAGTACGAGTCACGCATCACGCCGATCGGCGCTGCGACGCGGCAGCTGATGACGGGCCGGTCGTGGCGTCCGGGGTGCCCCGTCGGATTCTCCCACCTCAGGCTCGTGCGTCTGACCTACTGGGGGTTCGACCACCAGGCGCACACCGGGCGCATGGTCGTGCACCGCTGGTTCGCCGACGACATCGCTCGCGTGTTCCACAAGCTGTACGACGACAGGTTCCCCATCAGGCGCATGCGGCTCGTCGACCGTTACGGCGCCGACGACATGCGGTCGATGGCGGCGAACAACACGTCGGCCTTCAACTGCCGGTGGCGCGCCGGGGTGTGCTGCCGGTGGTCCCAACACGCGTATGGAAGGGCGCTCGACCTGAACCCGGTACAGAACCCCTACGTCTGGAGCGGCGGCGTGTCGCCGCCGGCCGGCCGTGACTACCTCGATCGCTCATCGAAGAGGCGGGGCATGGTGCACCGTCGTGATCGCGTGTGGTGGGCGTTCCATGCGGTGGGGTGGGAATGGGGTGGCGACTGGTCGGGTGAGAAGGACTACCAGCACTTCTCCGTCAACGGACGCTAGTCCAGATCAGACTCGATACGGGCCCGGCGCTCGTCAGGACCCGCAACTGACGCTGAGGTAGGTGTAGGGATCGACCGCGCCGCCTCCGTACGGGTGCCATTCCAGGTGATCGTGCGCCGTGGTGGCGTCGCCGGTCGCGCCCACGTAGCCGATCACCGTTCCGGCGCGCACGTACCCGAGGGTGCCGAACGAGGATAGGTGGGCGTTGTAGACGTACCCTCGCGGCCCCGTGACGCGCACTTCGAGGCCTCCGTACTGGCTCGAGGACGACGACGCGTAGCCGTCGAACGGCGCGACGATGGGCGTGCCCGCATAGGCGAGGATGTCGTTGCCCATGTGACGGTGCACCGGCACGTCGGGCAGACGCACGGTGATGCCGAAGTTGTCGGCGATCGAGTTCCATCCTCGGATAGGACACGTCTCGAAGATGCCCCACGTGGCAAGCCAGGCGTCGATCGACCGCCGGCGCGTCTGGAGTGCCTCGATTCGTTGCAGCACCGTGCGGCTGGAGCGGACGAGGCGCCGCCCCGCATCGCGACGCTGCTGCAGCAGGTCGCGCCGTATGTGCGTGAATCGCTCTGGGTTCGCGGCCGCGACGGGGCCGGGGATGGCACGCAGCTGTTTCGTCGAACGGGCGATCAGGGTGCGGAGCTCGGCCGCGGTGTCGGCTCGCCGCTCTCGGAGCTCGGCGATCGTCTTGCCGACCGTCGCTCGCTCGGCCAGGTAGCCTTCGAGCACGGATCGTGCGGTGGCGGGCGCCATGGCGCCGAGCATGATCGTCACGACCGTGACTGCCGTGATGGCACCACGGAGCGATCGGGGGGACCTCATAGGCTGCGGTTCCTTCGTGATGGAGGCTTCGATCGGGTATCGGAGCAGGGGAACCGCAGCTTGAGTCCGATCGAGGGTGTCCGCGGTGACGGTCGTCACTTTCGACCGCGATCCGCTCGGAAGGATGTGTGAACCACGGGGGATCGGACGTCGATGAAGCAGCCGATGGATGAGCTCGGCGGCGTGCTCGCGACGTGGTGGAAGCCGCTCGCCGCGGTCGCGGTGCTCGGTGCACTCCTCGTCGGAGCGGCCTCTGCCGACGGCAGCCGGCGTGATGCGATCGCGAGTCGGCTCTCGACGGCCGCCGAGGGTGCGCACTCGACCGTCGGAGGCCTCTTGACGCGCGAGCTGACGGCCGGCGAGGTCGCCGAGGCGATCGATGCGGGCGATTTCCGCGACCTGTACGTCGTGCTCCGGGCCGAGGTGCTGACCGATCGATCGGTCGCCCGCGTGCGGATCTGGTCGGTCGACGGCGTGATCCTGTTCTCGACCGGGGACCGCAGCGAGATCGGCACGGCTCCCGCGGGCAACCGGCCACTCGATGAGGCGCTGGGCGGTGAGGTCGTGTCACGCGACGTCACCGAACCGTTCTCGGCCGCCACCGCTGGGCTCGAGCCCGTGCCCACGCGCATGTGGGAGACCTGGTTGCCGCTCGTGACGTCGGATCGCACCTCGCCGCAGGGTGCCGTGGAGGTCGATCTGTACCGCAGCGTCGTCGTGGCG
>JAOUEA010000164.1 GCA_029858935.1 Actinomycetota bacterium | reverse complement strand
CGCGGAGCATTTCGGCGCCGTGAGCCTGCGCGTCGCCCACCGAGCAACGGCGAAGATCGTGCGCCGCGTCCCCGCGTCTGTGTTCTGGCCCAGGCCCACGGTGGATTCCGTCGTCGTTCGGCTCGATCGACTCGATGCCCCGCCGGTCGATGTCGACGAGCGATCGCTCTGGCGACTGGTCGACGAGGCGTTCGCCGAGCGCCGCAAGACGATGCGCAACGCACTCCGACGTCTGGGGCTCGACGGCGACGCCGCCGATTCCATCCTTCGCGAGGCCGGCGTCGCGCCCAACGCACGCCCGGAGGAGCTCGACCTCGCGGCGTTCGCTGCGATCGCGGAGCGGGTGGCAGCATGAGTCCGGCCGGGCCTCGGGTCGTCACGCGGCGCGCGCATGCGAAGATCAACGTGTTCCTGCGCGTACTGGGCCGCCGCGACGACGGCTTCCACGATCTGGAGAGCCTGGTGCTGCCGATCTCGCTGCACGACGTCGTGACCGCCGAGGTGGGCGGTCCCGGTGAGATGTCGCTGCAGGTCGACGAGGCGCCCGGATCGGCCGAGCGCGTGCCGCCCGAGCTCGTCGACAACCTGGCGGGCAGAGCGCTGTTGGCGCTCGCGGAACGGGTTGGCGGAGGTGCCGAGGCGCCGGGAGCCTCGCTCACGGTCGACAAACGCATCCCGGTGGCCGCGGGTCTGGGCGGTGGGAGCGCCGACGCCGCTGCCACCTTGCTCGCGGTGAACGAACTCTGGCGCTGCGATCTCGATCGGGTCGTCCTCGCGGAGATCGGGGCCTGGCTCGGATCCGACGTGCCGGCCTTGCTCGCCGATGAGCCGGTGTTCGTCGCGGGACGAGGCGAGCGACTCACTCCGGTGCACGCCTCGAGCGTGTGGTGGGTGGTCAAGCCGTTCGGGTTCGGCGTGTCGGCTGCCGACGCCTACGGCTGGTGGGACGACGACCCGATCACCGGACCCGACACGGGCGTGCTGATCGCGGCGCTCGAAACAGGCGACGTGCAGTTGCTCGGCGATGCGCTGTTCAACGATCTGCAGCCGGGCGTGGTCTCGCGCCATGGGGAGATCGCCGAGACGATCGACGCGTTCCTCGAGGCCGGCGCGTTCGGCGCGATCATGTGCGGAAGCGGCCCGACCGTGGCGGCGCTGGCCCGACACATCGGGCACGCGGACGCGCTCGCTGCCGCGGTGCCCGGGTCGATCGTGGTGAGCGGCCCACCAGCCGTGACGCTCCCGATCCCCGGCTCATGATCGATGCCGACGGCCTTCTGCGCGCCGATCACATCGCCTCGCGGCGATTGCGCCTGTCGCCGCTCGTACCCGCCCACGCCGAGGAGCTCTTTCCCGTCCTCGACGACGACCGGCTGCACGAGTTCACGGGCGGCCAGCCGGACACGATCGAACAGCTCCGAGCCCGGCTCGAGCGCTGGGCAGCCGAGCGTTCACCCGACGGCGGCGAGGCATGGCTGAATTGGCTCGTGCGATCGGTGAGCGACGACCGCATCGTCGGCACGATGCAGGCCACGGTTGCACGCGGGACGCACGGGCAGGTTGCCGTGGTGGCATGGACCGTCGGTGTCGAGGAGCAAGGACGAGGTGTCGCGTCGGAGGCGGCCCGCGCCGTGGTCGAGTGGCTGATCGCGTGGAGGGTCCGGCGCATCGAGGCCCACGTGCACCCCGCACACGCCGTGTCGGCGGCGGTCGCGCGAAGCGCCGGACTCTCGCAGACCGACGAGGTCGTCGACGGGGAGGTCGTCTGGCGCCGTTCGATCGCACCCCCGCCCGGCGCGGGATAATCGAGATCGTACGACCGCTGCGATCCGGGGTCGTCTAACGGCAAGACACGGGCCTTTGGAGCCTGGAATGGAGGTTCGATTCCTCCCCCCGGAACCGTGTATCTGACGGTCTGTACAGGTCAGATGCCGACGAACAGCCGACTGCCCGAACGGCACCTCCAAGATGCCCACACTTGCCCACACGACCAGAAGCCTGTTTCCGCAGGTCAGAGGTGGGGCATCGAATCCCCTTGGGTCCACCACCTGTGGAGAAGTCATGGCTCCCGGAGCGTCGGGATCACGTCATGGCGGTGGCCGTCTTCATGATCCGAGTATGACGTCCCGCACAAACTGCCCACCGGAGGTCCGCCCGCCCTACCTAGCTACCCCCGGGGAGGCAAGCGCATGATCGAGGTCGAGAACTAAAGAGTTCTCGGGCCTCTGCGCCCTTACCTCATGTGGGCCACGATGACGTCATGACCGCAGAGGTCGATCGCGTCGAACGTGCATACCGCGACCTAGGTGCACGACTCTGGCGCGCTCTCCTCGGTTACACCGGCGATCCCGAGATAGCCAGCGACGCGCTGGCTGAAGCATTCGCGCAGGCGCTGGCTCGCGGCAACGATCTACGGTCACTGGAAGATTGGGTCTGGACCTCTGCGTTCCGGATCGCCGCAGGGATGCTAAAGAAGCAGCATATGGGCGAGCAGTTGCCATCGGAAGAGCGATACGGACTGCCTGAGCCCGTCGCCGACCTCGTGCACGCGCTGTCTCGCATTTCGAAACAACAGCGGCTGGCCGTCGTGATGCACGACTACGGGGACCGACCCACACATGAAGTTGCCACTGTGATGGGGGTCAGTCCCGCGACCGTCTACGTGCATCTCCATCAAGGCCGCAAGCGGCTCCGAAAGCTCTTGGAGGGTTTCGATGAGTGACTTGAAACAGCGGCTTCACAAGCTTGACCTCGCCGAGGCGCCCGATGTATGGGTCGATGCGTCCACTCGCATCGTCCAGCGATCGCCCGAACTCGATGACCAAGACCTCGTTCATCCCCTCTCGCGAATAGTGACTGTTGTTGTTTCGCTCGCGATCTCTCTGGTGGCGATCGGGCTGCTCGTTGTCGCATTCGCGCCGAATCCTCATCCAGGACCCAACAACCCCGCTTCGCCTCCGACCAACGGTCCCGTCATCGATACGGCGATCCCCGACGGCGCGATCGTCTTCAGCTCGTCGACTGCCGAGGGCACGCAGACGAACCTGTACTTCGTCTCGCCCGAGGGCGGCCCGGCGAGCGCGATCACCGGCGTGCCAGCGGATGTGTCGGTTGATGAAGTGGCCTGGGCACCGGATGGTATGCATCTGGCGTTCGTGATGGGACCGGCTCAGCACCTCCACGCGTATGCGGGCGATGCCAACCTATACGTGCTCGACCTGTCGACAGGCAGCCTCGTGCGGCTCACGAAGGGACTCGAGGTCGCGAGCCCGTCCTGGTCCCCTGACGGTCGGCAGATCGTGTTTGTGGCGGGCCAAGGGACGACGCTAGAGGTGATCAACGCCGATGGGACGGGACGCCACACGGTCGCAGACGCGCGAGGCTACTACCAGCGTCCCTCATGGTCTCCGGACGGCTCGGTCATCGCGTTCCAATCGTCTCCTGATCGAACGAGCGAGCAGACAGCCGTCTTCACGATCCGACCCGACGGAACCGGGGAGCGGCAACTCACCCCGGGTACCGCCTCCGAAGGGTTCCCGTCGTGGTCGCCGGACGGAACGCGGATCGTATACTCCGCGGCCGAGCGGCTATGGATCATGAACGGGGACGGATCCCACGAGCGGGCCCTCGCGGAGGAGTGCCACCTTCCCTGCGTCGCGGACTTCTCGCCAAAGTGGTCACCGGACGGCAAACGCATCGTTTTCGTTCGGCAGGAAGACGGCGGGGCCGCGACGCGCCTCTACACGGTTGATCTTTCGAGTGGCGAGATCAACGCGCTTACCCCGAACCTGGACTGGGTCGGCGCTGCGGCTTGGCGTTCCGTGCCATCATGACCGACCGTCGCTGAAACATTGATGAGTCGAGGAGTGCTTGAGCCCAGGCGCGGGGCGCAGCTTCCACAAACCCGCCACGCCGGAGGCAGCGCCCCACCCAGTCCGTGTGGCGGTTGACCGACTGATCCCGTCAGCGTTTGCCAGTCCGCCAGGGGGTCACGGTAGTCGGGGGAGGTGTCGCCTCCTCGGCGCGAGTGACCCCTTCCACCGATCGCCCGAAGTGACACGTCAAAGCTGCCCACACTTGCCCATACGACCAGAAGCCTGTTTCCGCGGGTCAGAGGTGGGGCATCGAATCCCCTTGGGTTCACTGACTGCCCTGAGCGTGGGACGGGAGCCATGAGAGGTCCGAAAGCAGCGGTGTGGCTCGACCAAAAACCCGGGCGGGGGACCCAAGACTCCGTCGCCTGTCATCGGGTGTCATCGACTCTTATAGCACACGCCCTCCGCAGGGACCCTCGGCGTGTCAAGTTAGAGCCGGTCTTATAGCACACGCTCAAGCTGGGCTCCCCGAGCTTGTCAAGGTCCCGTCAGAGCCCTCCCCCCGGAACACTGTGATGTCTCGGGACATCGTTCACACGTGTCCCGAAACATCGTTCCATGTTCAGGGTCGCCCGAGCGCCTGATAGCCCTTCGTCGGATCGAGCACCAGCTCTCGGAGCAGCTCGCCGTCCTCGCTCACGATCCGCACATCGAGACCAGCGACGAGCATCACGACGCGTGTGCCCGCGAATCGCCTGCACGCCTGAAGGCGTCGCTCGGGGACGCGCAGCGAAGGCCTCGGCTGGCGTGCGGCGACCGAGCGCACGATGCGGTCGCTCATCGTTGTAGTAGGTGCGGAACGTGTCGAGGTCGTGTTGGAGCGCTCCCACGTCGGCGGCCGGGTCCTTTCGCGAGCCAGCGCTTGAGCGTCTGGTGGAACCGTTCGACCTTGCCGCAGGTCTGCGGGTGATAGGGACGTGAGTGCACGAGGCGGATCCCGAGGCGGTCGCACTCGAGCTCGATCGCACAGCGTCCGCCGCCGCGAGGTGCCGCGGTGAACACGGCCCCGTTGTCGGTGAGCAGCGCCGATGGAAGCCCATGACGAGCTGCGGCGTCATGGAAGACGGCCACCACGTCAGCAGCTTTGAGCGTCGGCCGGGCCACCGAGGCGACCAGCAGGCGGGAGTGGTCATCGACCGTGTTCATGATCTCGACGTCGGTGCCATCGGCCAGGTCCAGAGGGTCGTCTCGGCCTGCCAGCGCTCGTTCGGCATCTCGGCTTCGAACCGCACGAACGAGCTCCGCGGTCGCTTCTGGGGTGGGGAGTGACGAACCCGCGCCGGGACAGCACACGCCAGATCGTCGAGACCCCCGGAGCGCTCCCGTGGCGGTGCTCGAGATGGAACGAGATCGTGTGCGCGCCTGCGTCCAGGCCCTGCTCACTC
>JAOUEA010000163.1 GCA_029858935.1 Actinomycetota bacterium | reverse complement strand
GCCCGAGTACGCCTCGGCGGCCGGGGGGCCGCCGGGCGCGCCGACCGCCGTTCGCAAGGTGGCAGAGTGATGACGTCCCTTCTGGGAGACGCAGGTCTCATGCTTCGGCGGAGACCGGCACACGTGCGCGCGCCGCTTCGGTGTCGCGCATCTTCATCAGCGGAACGCCCACGCCGTACGTCACGCACGCGCCCTCGGGGATGATCTCGATGACGGAAGCTGTGGCCCGCCGCTCCGCGGGCAGCAATGAAGTCAGCTCCTCGAGCACCGGTCGAACCTGCGGCGAGCCGGGAACGTGCACGACCGCGGTCGCATGGAAGCTGATGGTCGCCGGCGGGATGGGCGCCACGAGCGAGAGCACGCCGCCTCGGCGGACCGGTACGGTCACGGCAACCCGACCGCTCACCGAGATGTGCTTGGCCTTCCAGCTATCGGGGGCCACCGCCACGTAGAGCCTGCCACCGCGTGTCTCGTACACGACCCCACTCGAGCGTGGCTCCCCCGAGGGGGTGACGTACGCGAGAACGGCGAACGACGCCTTGGTCAGCGCATGCCACACGTGCTCGCTCGTCAGGCGAGATTCGGTCGTCGTCGCCATTGCCGACCCCTCCTGT
Organism: Actinomycetota bacterium; assembly: GCA_029858935.1. Classification (GTDB taxonomy): domain Bacteria; phylum Actinomycetota; class UBA4738; order UBA4738; family HRBIN12; genus JAOUEA01. The sequence continues at coordinate 4,669 of JAOUEA010000163.1, read as the reverse complement.
CCGCCCGAGATCCCGGCAGAACTTCCTCTTCGATGCTGACTCCACGGTGGCACCCGAGAACGCCCGGGGCGGGAGCCGTGCGGCCCGGTCCGAGAAGGACCTGAGGGGACGCACTCCGATGTCGGAGGCGGATGCGAACATACGTTCGTGTCGAACGAGGGCACGATCCTGCACGCCGACGCCGACTCCTTCTACGCGTCCGTCGAACAGCGCGACGACCCGGGGCTGCGGGGGCGCCCTGTCATCGTCGGGGGTGGCGTGGTGCTCGCCGCGAGCTACGAAGCCAAAGCCTTCGGCGTTCGCACACCGATGGGCGAAACGCAGGCTCGCCGGTTGTGTCCGCACGCCGTCATCGTCGCGCCGCGCATGCAGGCCTACAGCGCGGCGAGCAGGGCGATGTTCGATGTGTTCAACGACACGACACCGTTCGTCGAAGGGCTGTCGATCGATGAGGCGTTCCTCGACGTCGGCGGCCTGCGGCGAGTCTCGGGTTCGCCCACCGAGATCGCCGCGCGTCTGCGCAGCGAGATCCTCGACCGGGTCGGGCTGCCCGTGACGGTCGGCGTCGCGAGGACCAAGTTCCTCGCCAAAGTGGCGAGCGGCGTCGCAAAGCCCGACGGCCTGCTCGTCGTGCCGATCGACGGCGAGCTCGAGTTCCTGCATCCGCTCCCGGTCGAGCGCCTGTGGGGCGTCGGGCCCGTCACCGCGAGGAAGCTCCGCGATCGCTCCATCACGACGGTGGCTGAGGTCGCGAGGCTGGGTGAGCCTTCCCTCGTGCGCATCCTCGGCCGCGCGGCAGGACGTCACCTGCATGCGCTCGCTCACAACCGCGATCCGCGGCGGGTCGACGTCGGCCGGCGGCGCCGCTCGATCGGCACCCAGCGGGCCCTCGGCCGAAGGCCCAGGTCACCGGAGTCGCTCGACGCCGACCTGTTGGCGCTCGTCGATCGCCTGGCCCGCCGGCTGCGAGCCGCGCACCGGGTCTGCCGCACCGTCGTGCTCCGCCTCCGGTTCGACGACCTCACGCGAGCGACGCGATCGCACACGCTGCCGCAGGCCACCGGCGACACAGCGACGATTCTTGCGGTCGCGAGAGCCCTCCTCGCGGCCGCCATGCCGACGATCCGAGATCAGGGCATCACGCTGATCGGCGTGAGCTTCACCAACCTCCACGACGACGGGGCGATCCAGCTCGCGCTCCCGTTCGGTGGCTCGATCGGAAGCATCGATGTCACGGTCGACGCGGTCCGCGACCGCTTCGGATCGTCCGCCATCACGCGGGCGGTCCTCATCGGGCGCCACCAGGGTCTTCGGGTTCCTTTGCTGCCCGATTAGCTGTCGTCGTCAACGATGAGCCGTCGAGCGAAGGGAGCGAGCGAGATCAGTCCAGCGCGAACGATCCCGTGGCGATCTCGCCTGCCGGCTCGTAGGTCCCCATCATGACGCCCGTGGACGCTCATCTGCTCTGTCCTTTCGTCGGGCTGTCGTTCAGGTCGGCGTCGTGCGCGAGCACGTCGGCCATGCGGTTCACCTTCCCTCGCCAGGCCCTCTCGAGCTGGTCGAGGGATCGCCGCGCCCTGCGGACGGCGTCGGGGTCGGGGCGTACGATCTGCTCCCTCCCACGCCGCTCCTTCGTGACCAGGCCGGCCCGCTCCAGCACCGCGACGTGTTTCTGTACCGCCGCGAAGCTCATCGGGTAGGCCTCGGCCAAGCGGGACACGGATCGCTCGCCCCGGCCGGCGCGGATCAGGATGTCGCGGCGCGTGGCATCGGCCAGCGCCTGGAACACGCGATCCACGGCCTCGCCGGTCCGACCTATATCTACAACCATACGGTTGTAGATTAGAAGAGGGTTCGTTCCGCCGTCAATCGCTCGCGTCGGTCGTCGCAGCGGCCGACGATCCGCCCTGCGACACCGGGCAGCGGCAGGACTCCGCTTCCGCCTCGACCGCATCGCGTGCCACGCGGGAGAGGCGGGCCAGGCCTGGATCGTCGTCGGTGACCAGGAGTTCGCGATCGTCTCCCAGGAGGAGGAAGTCGCACCGGCGCGACGCCAGGATAGGCTGCGACCGACGCCCACATGCCCTGACGACGTGGGCCGTCCGGGGTCGGGCGCAGCGCCGCCCGACGCTCAGGCGACCTGCTCTGCGGAGGAGACGACAGATGCCCGACATCCCTCAGCGCGCCCAGGTCGTGGTGATCGGCGGCGGCGTGATCGGCACGAGTACCGCTTATCACCTCAACAAGCTCGGCATCTCCGACGTGGTGCTCCTCGAGCGCAAGGAACTCACCTCGGGGACGACCTGGCATGCCGCGGGCCTCATCACCAGCGCCGGCATGCCGACGGAAACCTTCTTGTGGATGTCGCGCTACACCACCGACCTGCTGCCCAAGCTCACCGAGGAGACCGGACAGGAGACCGGGTTCCGCACCATCGGGCACCTGCATCTGGCCTGCACACCCCAGCGGGTCGAGGCGGTCACACGAGAGGCGATCTTCGCGAAGGCCCATGGCGTGCCGATCGAGATGGTCGGCCCCGAAGAGGTTCGGCGCCACTGGCCCACCATCAAGGTCGATGACGTCATCGCGGCAGCGTGGGTTCCCGACGAGGGTCGCGCGAACCCGGCGGACGTCACGATGGCGTTCGCCAAGGGCGCCCGCATGGGCGGCACCACGATCATCGAAGGCTTGCCGGTCACCGGCTTCACGCACGCTCGCGGCCGCGTGACCGGCGTCGTGACGGACGAGGGCACGATCGAGACCGACACGGTCGTCGTCGCGGCCGGCATGTGGGGTCGTCAACTCGGCGAGCTCGCAGGCGTCTCGCTGCCCCTGCAAGCTGCCGAGCACTACTACCTGCTAACCGACGAGGTCGAGTGGGCCGATACCGATGCGCCGGTCGTCGAGGACCCCGACCGATATGGCTACTATCGCGAGGAGGGCGGTGGCATGCTCGTGGGTCTGTTCGAGCCGGAGGCCGCCCCCTGGTCGCTCGACGGCATCCCCGAAGACCTCGGCTTCGCGGTGCTGCCGCCGGACTGGGAGCGCACTGAGACGTTCCTGGCCAACGCGGTGGAACGCTTCCCCACGCTGGAATCCGTGGGCATCCGCCAGTTCTTCTGCGGGCCCGAGAGCTTCACGCCGGACAACGGACCCCTGCTCGGCGAGGTCCCCGAGCTGCGCGGCTTCTACGCGGCGTGCGGGCTGAACTCGCTCGGCATCCTGTTCGCGGGCGGCGTCGGTTCGATGATGGCCCAGTGGATCCAGGACGGCGAGCCTCCGGTGGACGTCACCGGGATCCACCCCGACCGGCTGCTGCCGTTCATGAAGAACCGCTCCTTCCGGCAGGAGCGCACGGTCGAGCTGCTCGGTGATTCGTTCGCGGATTCCTTCTTCCCCACGTGGAATCCCCGCTACGGGCGCAACGTCCGACGCTCCGTGATCCACGACCGCCTGGCCGCGGCCGGAGCAGACTTCACCCCGCTGACCGGTTACGAAGTTCCGGGGTGGTTCGCGGCCTCGGGCGTGTCACACGAGCGCGGGCAGACTTGGGGTCGCGATCAAGCCTTCGAGGCGACCGCTGCGGAGCACCGTGCGGTCCGTGAGGCGGTCGGCGTCATGGACATGACGTTCATGGCCACCCTGCTCGTTCAGGGCCCGCACGCCCTGGCCCTGCTGAACCGGGTGAGTGCGGCCCAGATCGACGTGCCCGTCGGAAGGATCCTCTACACGCATTGGTGCACCCCGAAGGGCGCCATCTGGACCGACCTGACGGTCACGCGCCTGGCCGAGGACCGGTTCATGGTCGTCGGCGCGGACATCATCCACCGGCGGATGATCGCGTGGCTCGAACGCCATACGAACGACGGCGAGTTCGTGACGGTCACCGACATGACGAGCGCCCGGACCTTGCTCACCGTGCAGGGTCCGAACTCGCGAGAACTGCTGTCGCGCCTCACGACCTCGGACCTGTCCAACGACCGGTTCCCCTACATGTCCGCGCAGGAGATCGACGCGTATCACGGCGTTGCGCTCGCGGTCCGCGTCACCTACCTCGGCGAGCTGGGCTGGGAGCTCCACATCCCCAACGACTACGCGTTGACCGTCTACGACAGGCTGCTCGAGGCCGGCGAGGACCTCGGGCTTATGCACGCCGGCCTCGATGCGTTGAACTCGCTGCGCTTGGAGAAGGCCTACCGCGACTACGGACTCGACATCGACAACTCCTACACGCTGCTCCAAGCAGGCCTCGGGTGGACGATCGCCTGGGACAAGCCCGAGTTCGTCGGCAAGGACGCGATGACCGCCGAGCGCGACTCCGGAGTGCTCACCTCACGCATGGTGCAGGTGCTCGTGGCCGACCCCGATCCGCTCGTGTACGAGCACGAACAGCTCTACCGCGACGGGGAGCGTGTCGGCGAGGTCGACAACGGTGCCTACGGCCACACGCTCGGAGGCGGAGTGGGGCTCGCCACGATCGAGCTGGAGGAGCACATCACCGACGACTTCATCGACAGCGGCAGCTGGGAACTCGACATCGTCGGCGCGCGCTACCCGGCGACGGTGTCGCGCACGCCGCTCTACGACCCCAAGCGGGAGCGCATCAAGGCGTAGCAACCAACAGGGTCCAGATCAGCACCGAGCTTGCCGGAAGGATCTGCGGCAAGCT
>JAOUEA010000018.1 GCA_029858935.1 Actinomycetota bacterium | reverse complement strand
GACGAGTAGCCGGTGCCGAAATCGTCGATCGCCACGCGCAGGCCCCGCGCGTGCAGGTCCCACAGAACCGCATGGGCGCGGTCGGGATCGCGCATCGCCGAGGACTCGGTGATCTCGACCATCACCCTGCCCGGGTCGGCGCGTTCGGCTTCCAGTCTGCACAGGATGCGCTCGGCGAGGTCGGGCTGCCAGAACTGACGAGGGGAGAGATTGAAGCCCATCTCGAGGTCGATGCCGACCTCTCGCCACAGGCGGTCCTGGCGCATCATCTCCTCGACCACCCAATCACCCATCGTCTCGATGAGGCCGAGCTCCTCGGCGAGCGGGATGAACTCGTTGGGTGGGATCAACTCGCCATCAGGTGTGCGCCAGCGGAGCAGGCCCTCGACGCCCACGAGTGACTGCGTCGCGAGCTGCACGATCGGCTGATAGTGCAGCTCCCACTCCTCGCGGTCGACCGCCTTGCGCAGCTTCGTCACGAACGCCAGCTTCGTCGCCGAGTCGACGGCCCCCACGGTCGACGCCGCGAACCCTCCGGGCCCAGACGACTTCGACGAGAACATCGCCGCTTCAGCGTGATGCAAGAGCTGCTGCAGGTCGTCGGCGTCGTCGGGGTGCACGCTGATGCCCACGCTCACCGAGAGGAACAGTTCATTGCCGTCGATCTGGATCGGATCGTCCATGGCCGAGCGGATGCGACCGGCGACGGATTCCGCGAAGAGCAGCGGCGCCTGCATGTCGCCCACCTCACCGCGCTCGAGGTCGGCGAGCAACACGACGAACTCGTCACCGCCGCGGCGGGCGAGCGTGTCGGTGTCGCGGATCGCCGAGGTGATGCGTTCGGCCACGATGCCGAGTAGCTGGTCGCCGATCTCGGATCCGAGGCTGTCGTTCGCGAGCTTGAACCCGTCGACGTCGACGAACAGCACCGCTGCCGCCTCGCCCTGGCGCTTGGCGCGCGCGATCGCCATCTCGCCGACCTCGACCAACATCGGCAGGTTCGGCAACCCGGTCAGACGGTCGTGATAGGCCAGGAACGCGATCTGCGCCTCGGCTTCCTTCACGTCGGTGACGTCCTGCATCATGCCCTGCGAGTACTGGAACGAACCGTCCTCGCCCTTGACCATCACGGCATCGTCTCGTATCCAGACCGTGCGCCCGTCCTTCGCGGTCAGGCGGTACTCCATGCGGAACGGCTCACCGGTTTCGTTGTGCTTCGCGACGGCCGCGAGCGCCTCGGCCCGATCGTCGTCGTGAAGCAGGCGTGGCCAGAGCTGATCGTCGGCCATCCACTCTTCGGCGCTGTAGCCGAGCACCCGCTCGACCTGCGGGCTGATGTAGACGGTCGAGGCGACATCGTCGAGTCCGTCGATGTACACGACCGCGGGTGACTGCTCGACGAGCGTCCGATATCGCTGCTCGGCTTCGGCGGCGACGACGCGAGCGCGCTCGCGTGCGATCGCGGACCCGAGGGTGCCCGCAGCCACCTTCAACGCATCGAGCTCGGCTGCCGACCACACACGTTCGCGCGCGCAGTCGTCGAACCCGAGGAACCCCCACCACGATCCCGAGACGAAGATCGGCGTGACGACGCACGACATGATCGACTCGGCCTCCATGTCGAGGAGCTCGGTACCCGAAGCCTGGGAGCGGAGGGTGTGCACGGGCTCTCCGCGCGACAACGCCGAGCTCCAATGGTCGAAGCCGGCCTCATAAGCGTATCGCTGGTTCTCGGGGTCATCGATCGTGGGGTCGATCCCCCGAGCGACCCACTCGTGCAGCTGTGACATCGCGAGCTGGCCGTGTTCGTCGAGCTCGTTCCTGTAGACGTAGACACGGCTGGCTCCTGCAGCCTCGCCCAGCTCACCGAGCACCGAGGCGATCGCGTGGTGCAGGTCGACCTCGGCGAAGCGCTCGGCGGCCACCGCGGTCGCGCGCAGCACGGCTTCCTGCCGATGGAGCGTGTTGGACTGTCGGCGCAGCGTGCGGCTCCGACCGCGAACGACGATCACCAACGAGGAAGACGCGGCCATCAGCACCACGGCCACGACGTCGAGCCAGCGCCTCATATCCGGAGAGCGCGCCACGCCGATCATCAGGGCGACGCCCGCGACGAGCACGACGAGGGCGACCGACATGACGACGCGAGGGCGCTGCCACCACGGGATCACGTCCATAGACGTTCCTTTCGGCAAGGAACGGGCTCGGCTCAAGGTGCTCGTACCGTGGTCGGGGTGGGCGAGGAGCGGGCGCGAGCCGGCCCGGAGGTATCGATCTCGTACGGGATCTCCCGTTGGCGTGTCCCCGTCCAGCGCCCAAGGATGGTGGCATGTCGTCCCGCGATCCCTCGGCTGCACCGGCGCCAGGAGCTTGCCGCGGCCGAGGGCGGCCGCCTCGCGGGCGTGGCCGTCGAAGGCGAACCGGGAATCGGCAAGACGCGGCGGGGCGAAGAAGTCGTGAGCACCGGAGACGGGTTCTTCGTCGGGTGCGACGCCGCCGACGACGCCCTGGCGTGCGCGGTCGCGATCCAACGCAAGCTGGACGAGCACCGCCGGCTGCACGCCTTCGCCCCGAAAGTGCGGATCGGCGTGCACGGGCCGCGCGGAGCGCAGCGCTCGCGGCCGGCGGCGAGATCGTGGCGAGCCGGGCCACCACGGCCGACTCGCGGTTCTCGACGTCCGATCTCCGCCAGGTCACCCTACGGGACACCTCAGAACCGGTTGAGATCGCGACCGTCGCCTCGGGCTGAGGGTTCGAGCGTGCCCTGCGAACCCCGCTCCGTGGTCCCCCCGCGAGGAAGCGTCACCGCACCGGTCGGACACGTATCGCCGCATCGAGCGACGTGCCTACAGACCGCTCCTGAGACCCCAGAGCTCGGGGAAACACCGCTTGTCGAGGGTCGACCGCAGGTAGCTCACGCCGCTGGAGCCCCCGGTCCCCCGTTTCGCGCCGATCTCCCGCTCGACCATCAGCACGTGGAGGTATCGCCACTGCGCGAGCGCCTCGTCGTGATCGACCAAGCCCTCGCTGACGGCGAACACTTCCCCTCGCGCACGCGCCATCTCGACGAGCGACGCGGCTCGAGCCGGCGCGTCGTCATCCGGCATCGGGTACCCGTGCGTTCGCATCAGTGAGACGAACCCATCCCACACGGTGGGCGCCTCGAGCCTGCGCACCAGGCGAGCACGCTCGTCGGAGCCCGGGGCGAGATCGTCGAGGAAGCGTTCGTCCTTCAGACCGCTCACGAACTCGATCTCTCGGAACTGCGCCGACTGGAAACCGCTCGCAGGCGTCAGGACCGCCCGGAACTCGAGGAAGTCCTGTGGCGTCATCGTCTTCAGCACCTCGATGTGCTCGATCAGCACGCGTTCGATCGCGCGCACGCGCGCAAGCAGGTGCCGCGCTCGTTCGGGACGGTCGGCGACCATCGCGTGGCGAGCAGCCTCCAGTTCGAAGAGCAACTGCTTGAACCAGAGCTCGTAGGCTTGGTGCACGACGATGAAGAGCAGCTCGTCGTGCACCGGCGGCTCGCTCTTGAGGTGCTGCAGCGACAAGAGCTCGGGGATCTTCAGGTACGAGCCGTACGTGAGCAATCCCTGGTCGGCCTCGTCGGTGAGCCGTCCGAACCGACGCTGCCGACCCTCACCTTCGCTCATGATCGGCACGGTAGGCAGCGCCAGTCACATGGTCAAACCGTCGCGGCGTGTGAGGATGTGATCGATGAGCGAGGAAACCTCGACGCCGGCACCCTTGGGCACCGAGCTCCCCGAAGGGGTGCGATTCGTCGGTCGCGAAGGAGTGGCATCGCCGAACTGGCTCGGCCCCGATCACCCCACGGACACGGACCTCGACGCCTGCGTGGCGTGCGGGCTGTGCCTGCCTCACTGCCCGACGTACCGGCTGACCGGAGATGAATCGGCTTCGCCCCGGGGGCGCATCACGGCGATGCGAGCCGTCGCCGACGGACTCACGGAGGTCGACGACACCTTCGCTTCCTTCATGGATCGATGCCTCGTCTGCCGCGCATGCGAGGAGGTCTGCCCTTCGCATGTTCCGTTCGGTCGCATGATGGAAGCGGCACGCACCCAGCTCGAGCCCCGGCGCTCGACGGGAGCACGCCTCCTTCGCTGGCTCGGCCTCGACGTCGTGCTCCCGCACCCGACGCTCACGCGGATCGCCGCGGCGCTCCAACCCGCCGCCCGGCCCTTCTTGCCGCGACGGGTTCGCGCGATGCTGCCGAGGCGCTCGGCGCCGTTCGCCCGGCTTCCCGCCGTCACGGCGCCACCGGCCGACGCGGAGGAGCGAGGCACGGTGGCTCTGCTCTCCGGATGCGTCCAGGACCGTTGGTTCCACGAGGTGAACCTCGCGACGATCCGAGTACTCGCCGGCTCGGGCTGGCGCGTCGTCGTGCCGCGCGGTCAGCGATGCTGCGGGGCCCTCCAGGCGCACAACGGCAGGCTCGAAACGGCGAGACGCCTCGCGACCCGGAACGCTCGAGCGTTCGCCGGGATCGATCACGTGGTCGTGAATGCGGCCGGCTGTTCGGCCCACATGCGCACGTACGCGGCACTCGCGCCGGGCGCCGGGTTGCCGTCGCGCGACGTCATGGACTTCCTCTTCGACACTGGGCTTGGGGGCCGCGAGCTCCGGCCCGTCGGCATCGACCGGGTCGCGTACCACGATCCGTGTCACGCGCTGCGCGCCCAGGGCATCAGGGAACAGCCGCGCGTGCTCCTGCGATCGATCCCCGACATGCAGGTGATCGACGTCCCGCACGGCGACACATGCTGCGGTGCCGCAGGTCTCTACAACATCACGGAGCCGGGGCTCGCGGAGCGGCTGCAACGTGAGAAAGCCGAGTCGCTGCGCTCGACCCGCACCACCGTGATCGTGAGCGCGAACCCCGGCTGCACGATGCAGCTGCGGGCGGGCCTCGCTGCGATCGATGTCGAGGCCCGCGTCCTACACCCGATCGAGCTGCTCGACGCTGCCATGGCGTGATGCGTGCCTGCGGTAGGGTCGGACGTCGAGCGCAGGGCGCCTCGGCCGGAGGTGGAACGACATGACCTACATCGGCATCGGGCGGCGATTCGTTGCCTGGTTGATCGACGCGCTCATCACCGGGCTCGCCTGGGTGCCCTTCGCCGACACCCGCTCGGTCGACGGTGTGTACTCGATCAGGTGGGAGGGCATGGACTTCGTGATCCCCATGGCGATCACGTTCGCCTACTTCGTCGCGCTGGAGGGTCTCTTCGGCGCCACGATCGGCAAGGTCGTGGTCGGGATCAGGGTCCGCTCGCCCGACGGCTCCCGCATCTCGTTCGGTCCCGCCGTGATCAGGAACCTGGCTCGCGTGGTCGACGCGTTCCCCTACGTGATCCCCTACCTGGTCGGCGGCATCGCGGTTAGCCGGTCAGAAACGAAACAGCGGCTGGGCGATCGATGGGCCACGACCGTCGTGGTGTTGGTCGGCACCGAGTCCAAGGCCTCGGCGCCGATGACCCGGCCGGCGCTCGATCCATCCGGTCTGCCGTCGCCACCTCCGGGCCGGCCTCCGGTGACCCCGGGCGCTGGCGGATTGCCCCCTCCGCCGCCGGAAGCCTGACCTACCAGCGGGACTCGCTCGCATCGAGCGCCTGGCGCCCGGTGCACTCCGTGCCCACCCCGTACAAAGGGTCGTCACGGCCGACGACGAGCTTCAGGTAGAAGCACGCGCCGGGCCTCGCGCTCACAGCCGCCGCCCACGTCGTGGCATCCGCGTACACGCTGATCTCTCCGAGCCCCCTCGAGGGTTCATCGGGGCCAACCACGCTCAGCGCTCCATCGTCGAGGCGCGCCTGATCGAGGGCTTCGGCATCGGCATCTTCGAACGTGCCGCTTTCCGCGAGCACCGATCGGGCCTGGGCTTCGGCGACACGGAGGTCGTGTTGGGCTCGTCCGATCGTGTCGGCGATCGGCCTGTTCGCGAAGATCTCCACCACGATGATCGCGCTGGCTGCCAGGATCGTCCCGAGCACGATCCAGAAGCCGCGGTTCGAGCCGCGCCGCGCTGCCGGAACTCGCTCTGCGCCGAGCTCCTGTTCATACGCCTCGATGATGTCGTCGTCGTCGCGCATCGCTCCCAGCCTAGCCGCCCTGAGGAGTTCCAGGACAGGCCGGCACCGATTCAGCCTCCCAACGTCGTGGCCAGGTGCTCGAGGCTCTCGAGATTGTGCCCCGACAGGAACACATCGACGCTCGGCAGCGCGGCCGCCATGCCGCGGGCGAGCGGCTCGTAGCGTGGCGACCCTTTGAGCGGATTCACCCAGATGACCCGATGGGCCAGCCTGCGCAGCCGGAACATCTGCGCCTTGAGCAGCTCCGGGTCCCCCCGCTCGAGCCCGTCGGAGCACAACACGACGACCGCCCCACGCAACGCTGCCCGCTGGCTCCACTGTTCGAGCAGCGCCCTCAGCGATTCCCCGATGCGAGTGCCGCCTTCCCAGTCCTGGACCTGGCGCCCGATGTCGTGCATCGCTCGATCGGGGTCCTTCGTGCGGAGCGTGCGCGTCACCCGCGTGAGCCTCGTGCCGAACACGAACGTCTCGACCCGGCGCCCGGCGGCCATCGCGGCGTAGGCGAACTGCATCAACGCTCGCGAGTAGGGCGCCATCGAGCCGCTGATGTCGAGGATCAACACCAGGGGCCGGCGCCGCGCCGTTCGCGCTCGCCAGGCTCGATCGAACGGCTCGCCCTGGGTGCGCAGCGAGCGGCGAAGCGTGCGACGCAGGTCGAACCGATCGCCTTTGGACGCCGGGCGCGTCCGGCGCGTGCGTTCGACGGGCACCCGCAGTCGCAGGGTCCTGATCAAGGCCATCACGTGTGCGCGTTCCTCCTCGGTGAGCTCGTTGAACGACTTCGATCGAAGGACCTCGGCGGCGCTGGCCACGATGCGGATCGACGACTCGTCACCGGGCTCGACCTCGTCGTCCTCGCTCGCAGCGCGCCACTCCGACGCCGGACCGGCGACCTGCGCCTCGAGGTCCTGAGGCAGGCCGCCCGGCTCGGCCTGTGCCCCCTCCGGCTCGGCGGTGGGAAGGTTCAGCTCGACCTGCAGGTCGTCGGTCGTGCGCAGCGAGCGGTACCAGTCGTCGAACGCTTCCTCGTAGGGCCCGAGGTCGTCGTGTCGGGCGATCATCGTCGTGCGTCCTGCCCAGTAGAGGGAGTCGCGGTCGGTCAGGCCGAGCACAGCCACGGCCCGCACGAACGTGAGGATGCGCCCGGTGCCCACGGGGAGCCCACGCGCCCTGAGGTCTCGACCGAAGGCGATCAAGGGCGGAAGCGGGCCCTGGCCGCCGCCGCCGCCCATCGCCGCCCGGTCAACCACCGTCGCCCACGACCTCCCCGAGGCGCGAGGCGACCAGCTCCTGGTCTTCGTGGTCCTTGACGACGGCACCGAGGGTGTCGACGGCGAGCGACTCGGTCAGACCGTCGGCACCGAGGAAGGCGAGGGCGTTGGCCCAGTCGATCGTCTCGGCGACACCGGGCAGCTTCGCGAGATCGAGTTCGCGTAGACGCGAGACGGCTTGGGCGACATCTCGCGCAAGCGACTCGCTCACGTGCGGAGCGCGAGCGCGCACGATCGCGACCTCGCGATCGAGTCCCGGATGGTCGATCCAGTGGTAGAGGCACCGGCGCTTCAACGCGTCATGCAGCTCTCGCGTGCGGTTCGAGGTCACCACGACCGCCGGCGTACTGGCGGCCGCCACGCGGCCCACCTCGGGCACCGTGACGGCGAACTCCGACAGGATCTCGAGCAAGAAGGCCTCGAACTCGTCGTCGGCGCGGTCGAGCTCGTCGACCAACAGCACCGCGCGCTCGCCGGCGCGGATCGCCGCGAGGAGCGGCCGCTCCACCAGGAAGTCCTCGCCGAACAGATCCTCGACGTGGGTGGCTGCATCGGCTGCATCCATCGCGCGGACCGCGATCAACTGCCGGGAGTAGTTCCATTCGTACAGCGCTTGCGACGCGTCGATGCCTTCGTAGCACTGCAGCCGGATCAGATCCCGACCGAGCAGATGCGAGAGCGTCTTCGCGACCTCGGTCTTGCCCACGCCCGCCTCGCCCTCGAGCAGCAGAGGCTTGCCCAGCGACAGCGACAGGTAGATCGCGGTGGCCAGGCCGCGGTCGGCCAGGTACGTGTGATCCTCGAGCGCTCGCTGGAGCTCGTCGACCGAAGTGAACGGGAGCGGGCGCCGGCTCATAGGAGCATGCTAGCGGTAGACCGATGGCCCGCGCGGCGAGCCGGATCGGAGCAGCCGTTAAGAGGAACGGCCGATCCGGTCCCTGGAAGAGCGAGATGCGCGAGGTCGCCATCAGCGTCGAACCGGGCTCGGGGTATGAAGCCCTCTACAGGGAGCACGGGGATCGCCTGTGGCGGTCGGTGTTCCTCTACTCAGGCGATCGCGACGTCGCGAGCGACGCGGTGGTCGAGGCGTTCGCGCAAGCGATCGCGCGCGGCGACGAGATCCACTCACCCCTGGCCTGGGTGACACGGGCCGCGTTCCGCATCGCAGCAGGTGACCTTCAGGAGCGACGCAGGACGATCCAGCCGATCCATCCGGTGCCCGAGCCCGCCTACGACCTGCGTGAACTCGAAGTTCCACTCGCGCCCGAGCTGGCTCGGCTCTCGCCCAAACAGCGGGCAGCTGTGATCCTGCATGACGTCGAAGGATTCCGTCTGCAGGAAGTCGCGGAACTCATCGGATCCACCACCTCGGCCGTCGGCGTACACCTCCATCGGGCGCACCGCCGACTCCGAGCGATGCTCGAGGAGAGCGAAGATGCGTGACCTCGACGCCAAACTCCGAGCCGCACACGCGATCTCGGGACCAGATCTGTGGGATCGGATCGATCGACGCGCGAACGAGTACCTGTCTTCGGCTCCGACGCGGTACCCGATCGACGACCGGCCGAGAGCCGGATCACTCCCGCGGTGGCCGACCGATCGGCTGATCGCAGCTGTGGTGGCGATCGCGATCGCACTCACCTCGACCGTCGTGCTCGTCCGCGTGCTGCACTTCGAGCCGCGCTCGGCGCAACCGGCCGAGGCGAGGGCCAGCATCACGACGCAGATCGAGGTGGCGAGCATCCCCTTGTCGATGGCCTTCGCGGAGAACGCTGTGTGGGTCGTGAGTGCCGAGGACAGCTTGCTCCAGCGGATCGACCCCGACACGAATGAGGTGGTGGCCGAGATCCGGGTCTTCGGGCCGAACCGGCGCCCCAATGAGATCAGGAGCACGCCGGGCGCGATCTGGGTCACCTCGGAGGAAGGTGGGGTCACGCGGGTCGATGCGGCGACCAACGAGGTCTCCGGACGCTGGCCGATCCATGGCGACTTCGTCGATTGGACGCGCGGCTCGATCTGGATCTCCAGCCCAGACCGCGGCCAGGTCATCCGCATCGACGCTCTCTCCGACGAGATCGTCGCGCGCATCCCCGTCCCACACCGACCGACCGGCCTGCTCGCCACCGACTGGGCGGTGTGGGTCGTGAACGACGATCCTGCCAGCGACCGGGAAACCCTCACCCAGATCGATCCGAGGACGAACGAGGTCCAGCAGATCGTTCGCGTCGGCGGCGAACTGGCCGAAGAGATCGTGTGGTCGCCCGACGGGACGATCTGGGTCGCGGGATGCATCGACGACCGCCACGCCTGCGCGTGGACCCCGCTCGGGATCGACGCTACCTCGGGCGAGATCGTGCACCGCCGGCCCGTGACGATCCCCGGCAACACGGAAGACTGGCATTCACCGTTCGACGTTCACACCGCTGGTGACGGGCGGCTCTGGGGCGCGGTCGCCGACTACTACGAAGGCCCGAGCGCGTCCAGCGGCACCTTGCTCGAGATCGACCCAAGGAATGGCGAAGTGATCTCGGCAACCGACGTCGGGACGTTCATCACCGACCTCGCGTATGGGTCGGGAAGCGTCTGGGCGGCTGAGGGAACCGCGGACCAAATACTCAGGATCCAGCCGGGATCCTGACCTGCCCGCGGAAGGAGGAGAGCGATGGAGGCACGTAGGAAGCGCAGCGTGGGGGTTGGCCTGGTCGCGCTCGGACTCGCCGTGATCGTCGCGGTCGCCGGCGCGCAGCTCGTCGCGGCAACACCTTCCACAGGCGGAGCGGCGAGCACGCTGCTCGCGCAGGGCGCTACCCGGAGCGCGGCGACCGCCCGGGTGCCGAACCATACCGACGTCGTGATGGTGCAGAACACGTTCCCCCCTGGCTCGTCGTCAGGCTGGCACTCGCACCCGGGCTTCACGGTCGTCGTCGTCCAGTCCGGCGAGATCACCTTGTATCGCGAAGCAGTCGACGGCGGGCGGTGCAGGGTCAAGACGTACGAGGCCGGGGACACGTTCTACGAATGGCGCAGGGACGCTCAGAACGGCATCAACGAAGGATCGGCGGCGGCGCAGCTGTTCGTCACCTTCTTCAAGGTGCCGCCGGGCGGGTCCGCTCGGATCGACCGGCCCGATCCCGGGAACTGCCCGGCGTAGCGGTGGCGACGAGACGAGGGGGCGGCGGCACCCACCTCCTCGTCTCGCCTCCCGCTAGGACTTGGCGTCGTCGCCCTGGGCCGTCCGCGACACGCCCGGCACCGGGGGCATCCGCAAGCCGCGCTCGGTCATGCGCGCGGTGATGCGTTCGCGGAGCAAGCGCTCGGCGTCGAGGCGATGCCCCGGCGTCGTCTCGGCGATCGTGCGCACGACCTGGGCGAACTCGGTGAGTTGCACGACCCCGACCACTTTCGGGAGTTCCCGCAGCCAGGAGTGCAGGGGCTCGGCTTCGGCGAGCTCGACCAACAGCTCTTCGATGACCGCGCGCACGTTGTCGGGGTCCTCGGACAGCGCGACCCGAACGTCGACGATCGCCCGACCCCAGCCGCGCGTCTTGTTGCTCGTCACCTGGATCGAGCCGTTCGGCACGATGCTCAGCGTGCCGTCGTATTGGCGCACCGAGGTGATGCGCAGCGTGAGGCCCTCGATCGTGCCGTTGACGGGCCCGCCTTCGGTCTGCAACTCGACCACATCGCCGACGTCGAACTGGCCCTCCAGCGCGAGGAACACTCCCGCCAGGGTGTCTTTGACGACGGTCTGGGCACCGAACCCCAGGGCGACCCCGACGATCCCCGCGCTCGCGAACAATGGGCCGAGCGGAACCCCGAACGCCGACATCAAGTAGAAGGCGACCACGAACCACACGACCACCTGCAGCGTCGTGGCGATCAGCCCGAGGACGGTGGCCGTGCGCCGGCGTCGGGGCCCCTCGATCGAGTCGTCGGAGACCTCGGCCGCACGCCGATGTGCCCGGCGCACCCAGATGCGCAGGGCAACGTTGATCGCGATCGCGATGAGGACCGAGATGCCCACGCCGATCGCGATGTCGCGCCACCACTCCCCCGAGTAGCGGACGGCATCGGTCGCGACCAGTCCCATCACGCCGGGAGCATAGCGAGCCTTCTCGGGGTGCCTCGCCGGTCACCGTGGCCGAAGGCACCGCTGCCAGCGCCCCGAGTCGTGCCGACCCTGCTCGCGGGACTCGCGGGAAAGGAGATCTATCGAGCTCGACCGGGTGCCGGAGCGAACGGCGCCCCGTGTCCCGGCACGATCAGGCTCGCCAGCTCGAGCACCCGGGCCCGGTGCGCATGCAGCGACTCGAGGTCTTCGGCGAGGGGATCGGTCTCGGACGTCTCGTCCCACCACAGATGGGTGAGCGCGACGGTGCCGGCTTCGGTCTTCACGAGTGTCGTGATGTCCTCGGCGGTGTGCCCCGGCGTGGCCATGAGCCGCACATCCTCGGAGATCTCGGCACCGTCGGCCTCACGGTCCGTCCAGATGTCCCCCTCGTAGATCGCCCAGACGTCGTGGACCCGAGCGTTCGGGAACAACCCCACGTTGATCGTGTGGTCCGGGTGATGGTGGCTGAGGATGACGTCGGTGACGTCGGTCGGCGCGAGCCCGAGGTCCGCTAGAGGGTCAACGATGTCCGACGTGCTCGGCACCATGCCCGGATCGACGATCGCCACGAGGCCCTGGTCGCGAACACAGCTCACGGTTCCGGCCACCCGCTCGTTCGCGTAGCCCACGAACAGCACATCCACGCTCGCCACGCCGAACCCCTCGGACTCGCCGGAGCGTTAGCCGAGGGTCTCCTCGAGCGCCCGCCGGACCAGAACCTTCGACACCTCGCGCCGGTACTCGGCGCTTCCGAAGGCATCGGAGGGCGGCGCCGCGCCTTCATCGGCGCGCGCCGACGCGGTGGCCGGATCGGCGCCGCCTGCGAGGGCCTCCTCGACGCCGGCTGCACGCAGCGGCGTCTCCCCCATGTTCGTGAGGGCCACGGCGGCCGAGCCGTTCTGCTGCACGGCCGCCACGCCGACCATGGCCCAGTCGATCGCGCGGCGGTTGAACTTCAGGTAGCTCCAGCCGCCGCTCGTCTTCGGCACCCGGATCTCGGTCAACACCTCGTTCGCGGCGAGGTCTGCCTGGAACAACCCCTGGAAGAAGTCGCCCGCCGCAACGGTGCGCGTCGCGCCGGCTGCGGCACTGATCGCGAACTGAGCGCCGAGGGCGACCATCACCGTTCCCATGTCGCCGGCCGGGTCGGCGTGCGCGATCGATCCCCCGATCGTGCCCACGTGGCGCACCTGTGGGTCGCCGATGCGGCTGGCGGTGTCGGCCACGATCGGAGCCACCTGCTGCAGCAGCTCGCTGTTGGCCACATCATGGTGTCGCGTGAGCGCCCCGATCGCGACCATGTCTCCATCCTCTCGGACGTACGACAGATCGCCGATCCGTGAGATGTCGACGAGCAGCGAGGGCTGCGCCAGTCTCGTCTTCATCAGTGGAAGCAGCGAGTGCCCGCCCGCGAGGATCTTCGCGTCGTCGGCCCCGCCGAGGAGCTCGATCGCGTGATCGATCGACTCGGCTCGCGCGTACTCGAAAGCCGCCGGGATCATGCGGCACCTCCTTGTGCGTCCCGGATCGCTCGCCAGACCCGCTCGGGAGAGGCGGGCTTGTCGATGTGGCTCACGCCGAGATGCGACACGGCGTCGATCACGGCGTTCACGACGGCGGGTGGGGAGGCGATCGTGCCCGCCTCACCGATGCCTTTCACGCCGAGGGAATTCGTCGTCGAGGGCGTCACCGTGCGGTCCTGGGTGATCGACGGGATCTCGACCGCGGTCGGCACGAGGTACTGCGTCATCGACGAACTCATAAGATTGCCCGACTCGTCGTACAGGGCTTCCTCGTAGAGCGCCTCGGCGACGCCTTGTGCGACACCGCCCTGCACCTGCCCTTCGACGATCATCGGGTTGATCACGTTGCCGCAGTCGTCGACCGCCACGTAACGCATGATGTCGGTCTTCCCGGTCTCGGTGTCGACCTCGACCACGCAGATGTGGGTGCCGCCGGGCCACGTGAAGTTCGGCGGGTCCCACACGGCCGTGCCCTCGAGCATCGGCTCCATGTCCGCGGGCAGCGCATGCGCGTGCCACGCCGACGCCGCGAGCTCGGGGATCGTGCGGGCCTTGTCAGGCGCCCCGCTCACTCGGAACGCTCCGTCGGTCCACTCGAGGTCGTCTTCGGCGACCTCGAGCTCGTGGGCCGCGATCGTGCGAGCCTTGGCGCGGACCTTCTCGAGTGCCCGCGCGACGGCCTCGGCTCCCACGCTCGCCGAACGCGAGCCGTACGTGTCCATTCCGAGCCGTGAAACCGAGGTGTCGCCGTGCAGCACCTCGACGTCGTCGGGCGTGACACCGAGCCCGTCGGCCACGATCTGTGACCAGGAGGTCTCATGACCCTGCCCGTGGGGCGACGTGCCGGTGCGCACGACGACCTTGCCGTCGGGCCGGCATTCGATCTCGGCGGCGTCCCAGCCACCCGCCACATACCGCAGGGCACCGAGGATCTCCGAGGGCGCGAGGCCGCACATCTCGATGTAGCTCGACAACCCGATGCCGAGCTGCTTCGTGTCACCGCGATCGCGCCGAGCCTGCTGCTCCTTGCGCATCTGGTCGTACTCGGCGAGCTCAAGCGCCCGGTCGAACGTGGGCTCGTAATTCGCAGAGTCGATGCTGAGACCCATCACCGACGCGAACGCTTCGGCCGAGGGCGGCAGGAAGTTCTTCCGGCGAACGTCGGCGGGGTCCATGCCGATGCGCCGTGCGTAGGCATCGACCAGCCGTTCGATCACGAACGTGGCTTCGGGCCGGCCCGCTCCCCGGTATGCGTCGGTCGGCGTCGCGTTCGTGATGATGCCCTTGAACTCGTACCAATAGGCCTTGGTGTCGTAGGGGCCCATGTAGACCCATCCGCCGAGCTCGGGGATACCGGGTGTCAGCAACTGGAAGTACGCGCCCATGTCGGCAAGCTCGACGAACTTCATCCCCTGGATCTCGCCGTCCTCGGTGCCGGCGAGCGTGCAATCGTGCAGCACGCCACGGCCGTGGATCGTCGCGACGTAGTTCTCGGGCCTCGTCTCGATCCATTTCACCGGACGACCGATCGAACGGGTGAGCGCGAGTGCCAGCGCTTCCTCCGCGTACACGTTCAGCTTCGAACCGAAGCCACCACCCACGTCGGGCGCGATGATCCGCAGCTTGGACTGCGGGACACCCGTCGCGATGGACAGCCCGACGCGGCAGATGTGGGGGATCTGAGTGGCCGAGACGAGCGTGAACTCGCCGGCGGCGGGCGAGCCGTAGGCGAGGCACCCGCGGGGCTCGATCGCGTTCGGGATCAGCCGTGGCTGCGTGAAGCGCTCCTGCACGATCACGGGTGCCGAGTCGAACACCGATTGGTCGCCTCCGCCGCCGTGCGACCAGTGCACGACGACGTTGGTGCCGAGATCCTCGTGGATGACGACTTCGTCGGTGGCGGCTTCCTCGAGGTCCGTCACGGCCGGGAGGTCGCTGGCGCTGACCGTGACCATCTCCGCCGCGTCTTCTGCCTGCTCCCGCGTCTCGGCCACGACCACCGCCACGGCGTCGCCTGCGAAGCGGATCTTGTCCTTCGTGAGCGGCCAGTGGGTGGGGATCTTGATGTCCTCGGTGATCGGCCACACCATCGGCAGGGCCGCCGGGAAGGCTGTTTCGAGATCGGCGGCCGTGTAGACACCGACCACGCCGGGCATCGAGGCTGCGGCGGCGGTGTCGATCGACTGGATCGTCGCGTGCACGTGCGGCGGGCGCACGAGCGCCATCCACACCATGCCCGCCATCGACTGGTTGTCGACGAAGTTGCCCTGTCCTGTCAGCAGCTTCGCGTCTTCCTTGCGGAGAACCGGGCTGCCGACGTATTGCTCGGTCGCGACCATGTCCGCAACGCCCCCTCAGGCTCTCGTCGTCTCCGGCGCGCCGCTCATCGAGCCGGCGGCGTCGAGGATCGACTTCACGATGTTCTGGTACCCGGTGCACCGACAGAGATTGCCCTCGAGGGCCTCGCGTACGTCTTCCTCGGTCGGGGTCGGGTTCTCCTGCAGGTAGCTCGCGGCCGCCATCACCATGCCGGGCGTGCAGTAGCCGCACTGCAGACCATGATTGCGGTGGAAGGCGTCCTGGATCGGGTGCATCGTGTCACCGTGGGCCATGGCCTCGATCGTGGTGACGTCGCGGCCGTCGGCCTGTGCGGCCAGCATCGTGCAGCTCTTCACCGATTCGCCGTCGACAAGGACGGTGCAGGAACCGCACGTCGACGTATCGCACCCCACGTTGGTTCCGGTGAGTCCGAGCGTCTCTCTCAGGAAGTACACGAGCAGCGTTCGCGGCTCCACGTCGGCCTCACGAGACTGCCCGTTCACGGTCACGGACACGTTCGTCACGGACGGATCCCCCTTCCCGCGGCGGTGCATGCGTGGACGGAAACTCGGTAGGGCTCGAAGTCTAGGCCAGCAGTGGAAAACGCGCGAACCGAGGACGGAGCGCAGTTCGCGGCGGGGTGCCGTCTACCAGGCTGGTTCGCGGGCGCTCAGCGCTTCCGTGCCGGTGCACGTCTCGCCGGAGCCGTAGGAGACGCCATCGCCGGGTGCGAACCGCAGCAGGTAGCAGGTTCCCGACGGACCCATCACGGCGGCTCCCCAGGCCGTGCGTGTCGACGCCACGCTCACGACGCCCGGAGCCCGGGACGGGCCATCGACGAAGATGAGCGCGGACTCGAACGGCCTGAGATGCCCCGGCCCGGCATCGAGGAAGCTCGCCGACCCGCTCGCAGCCTCCCGAGCGGCGTCCAGCGCCGTGCGGGCGTCCGCCCTGGCGGTGCCGTCGATCGCGAGCGGCCCGGCGATCGGATCGATGGGCGCGGTCGCATCAGCCGTGCCCGACATGGTGGCGACGAGGGCTGTCGAGGCTTCCGCTCGGGACGCGCGCTCGACGCTTCGCCGCTCGCTGTCGATCACCCACCTCGAGAACGAGCCGAGTCCCGCCAGTGTGAAGAACACCACGAACCCGACGGCGATCGCCCGCGGGTTGAGGCGGCGACTGAGCGGCACCGGAGCCGCACGGAAGTTGAAGGTCTGATCCATCCCCGTGCTTGCTATCGGCGCGCCGTGAGCGCGGATGAAGGCCCCCGGGAAACAGGGCGTTCCGCGGTCGCCGCTCACGGCCGGCTGTGCGACCATCGGAACGTGAGCGAGATCACCGATGTTCTCGCGGCGATCGAGTCGCTGGCTGCCAAAGGCGAGCGCATGGCGCTGGCCACGATCGTGGCGGTTCGCGGATCGACCTATCGGCGCCCGGGAGCGCGGCTGCTCGTGCCCGAGGAGGGGGCGCCCATCGGCAACATCAGCGGGGGGTGCCTCGAGGGCGACGTCGCCGACA
This sequence comes from Actinomycetota bacterium, assembly GCA_029858935.1. GTDB lineage: Bacteria > Actinomycetota > UBA4738 > UBA4738 > HRBIN12 > JAOUEA01. The sequence goes on along the minus strand of JAOUEA010000018.1, from coordinate 4,377 downwards.
TGGCCCGGATCGTGATGAGCGAGGGCACGGCCCGTCTCGCCGGCTGGGACCTCACGGCCGACGACGACGCCGTGTGGGGACTCGGCCTCGGCTGCAACGGAGCGATCGAGGTGTTCATCGAACCGGCTGATCAAGCAGCCGAGGTCGCCCACGCCCTGCGCGCAGCCCTCGAAGAGGAACACCCGATCTGCGTCGTGACGGTGCTCGAGAGTGAGGACGACACGGTCACGCCGGGGTCGCGCATCGTCGTGCGGCCGACCGGCGATCCGGAAGGCACCCTCGGCCTGCCCGTGGTCGACGCCGAGGCCATCGCAGCGGCCCGCGAGTTGCTCGACGCTGAGCACTCCGAGGTCCGGACGTTCGAACACGGCGTCCGCGCGTTCGTCGAGGTGCTGGAGCCCCCGCTGCGTCTGCTCGTGTGCGGCGCCGGACACGATGCGATCCCACTCGTGCGCGCCGCCACCGGCATCGGCTGGAGCCCCACCGTCGTGGACGACCGCCCGGGCTTGCTCAACCACGAGCGATTCCCCGAGGCGGCCGGGTTCGTCCACGTCAACGCGCCCGAGCACGTCACGAAGACCGCCGAGATCGATCGGCGCACACATGTCGTTGTCATGACACACAACTTCCTTCGAGACAAGGAGTACCTGCGTTCGTTGCTGGACTCCGATGCCGGCTACATCGGCATGCTCGGTCCGTCGGCGCGCACGCACCGCCTGCTCATGGAGCTCGCCGAGGAAGGCGCCGAGATCACCGACGCCGACCGTGAGCGCATCCACGGCCCTGCGGGCCTGGACCTGGGCGCCGAGGGTCCCGAGGAGATCGCCCATGCGATCGTCGCCGAGATCGTGGCCGCACGACACGGCCGGGCCGGTGGATTCCTGAAGGAACGCCCCGGTCCGATCCACGACCGGCCGGCGCCGGGCACCGAAGCTCGCTAGACACCCAGCATCGTCTGCCCCGTGTCCCCGGGATGGGCGGGCACGTTCGAGCATGCCCGCGCGGAGTTGCCCGTTCTTCTGACCCGTGCGATAAGTGAGTGCTGCCGTCGGTTGGCGACGACAACACCGAAGGGGGAACAGCACCCATGTTGCCTTCCAGTTTCGAGTACCACCGGCCGACCACCATCGACGAGGCGCTCGAGCTGCTCGCCTCACTCGGCGACAACGGCAAGGTCTTGGCCGGCGGCCAGAGCTTGATCCCGATGATGAAGCTGCGCTTCGCCGCACCAGCGCATCTCGTCGACATCAACCGCATCGGCGGGCTCGATTCGATCGAGGAGGTCGGCGACGAGCTTCACATCGGAGCGCTCGTTCGCCACAAGCAACTCGCCCGGTCGGAGCTGATCACCTCGAAGTACCCGATGATCGCGGCCGCCGCCCCCCAGATCGCCGACCCACTCGTCCGCAACCTGGGCACGATCGGCGGATCGCTGACGCATTGCGACCCCAGTGGCGACCTTGGAGCCGTGATGCTCGCGGCGAACGCCCGCGTGGCCCTGAAGAGCAAGGACGGCGAGCGTGAGGTGCCGGTCACCGAGTTCCTCGCCGACACCTTCCAATCATCGATCGAGCCGAACGAGCTGCTCACCGAGGTCCGCATCACTTCGCCGACGGGGGCATACGGCGGCACCTACCTGAAGCTCGAGCGCAAGGTCGGCGACTACGCAACCGTCGCCGTCGCCGCCCGTCTGGGCATGGCCAACGGCTCGATCGGCGTCGCCGGTATCGGCCTCACGAGCGTCGGACTCACCAACATCAAGGCGACCGCCGCCGAGGAGGCGCTGGTGGGCCAGGCACCGAGCCAGGAACTCTTCGCCGAGGCCGGCCGACTCGCCGCAGCCGCGGCGAGCCCGGTCAGCGACGTGCGCGGCACCGATGCGTACAAGCGACACATGGTCGAGGTGTACGTGCGGCGCGGGCTGACCCGTTCCGCCGAGCTGGCGGGCGTGGCCTGAGACCGCCGTGGATCCGGGGGGACGAGACATGGAAGTGACCATCACCGTCAATGGCACCGCACACACGCTCGACCTCGAGCCGCGACAACTGCTGGTGCACGTGATCCGAGAACAGCTCCGCCTGACCGGAACGCACATCGGCTGCGACTCAACGAGCTGCGGCGCCTGCACCGTGCTCTACGACGGCACACCGGTGAAGTCGTGCACCCTGTTCGGCGTGCAGGCCGACGGCGTCGAGATCACGACCGTCGAGGGCCTGCTTACCGCAGCAGGCCTCGATCCGATGCAGGCAGCGTTCAAGGAGCACCACGGGCTGCAGTGCGGGTACTGCACACCCGGCATGATGCTCGTGGGCAAAGCCCTGATCGAGGAGAACACCTCGCCCAGCGACGACGAGGTTCGCACCGCGATCAGCGGGAACATCTGCCGGTGCACGGGCTACATGAACATCGTCACGGCGATCCAGGCGGCTGCTGCTGCAACGACCGACGCGCCGGCGAATGCCTGACGCTTCCTGAGGAACACGACACGGAGGAGCCACGCACATGGCCACCGAGACCGAAGAGATCAGAGGCATCGGGCACAGCGTTCGTCGCAAGGAAGACGATCGCTTCATCCGCGGTCGAGGCAACTACATCGACGACGTGCAGCTGCCCGGCATGCTGCACATGGCGATCCTGCGGAGTCCGTATGCGCATGCGAAGCTCAATTCGATCGACGCGTCGGCGGCGCAGGCCATGCCGGGGGTCGTGGCGGTGGTCACCGGCGAGCTGATGGCCCAGCACAACCTCGCCTGGATGCCGACCCTGTCCGGGGACACCCAAGCGGTGCTCGTCACCGACAAGGTTCGGTTCCAAGGCCAGGAGGTCGCGGCGGTGATCGCCGAGGACCCCTACGTGGCCAAGGACGCACTCGAACACATCGAGGTCGACTACGAGCCGCTCGGCGTGGTGGTTTCGCCGCAGCAGGCGGCCGCCGACGGCGCGCCGGTGATCCGCGACGAGAAGGAAGACCAAAGCGACAACCACATCTACCACTGGGAGTCCGGCGACAAGGACGCGACCGACCAGGCCTTCTCGCACGCCGATGTCGTCGTTTCCCTCGACACCCACTACCCGCGCTCCCACCCCTCGCCCCTGGAGACGTGCGGGTGCGTCGCCGACGTCGACCCCGCGACCGGTCAGGCCACCATCTACATGACCTCGCAGGCCCCGCACGCGATCCGAACCGTGTTCGCGCTCGTCGCGGGCCTTCCCGAGGAGAACATCCGCATCATCAGCCCCGATATCGGGGGCGGCTTCGGCAACAAGGTCCCCGTCTACCCCGGCTACGTCGTGGCCACGGCGGCCTCACTGCTGCTCGGAAGGCCCGTGAAATGGATCGAGGACCGCACCGAGAACCTGATCTCGACGGGGTTCGCGCGCGACTTCCACATGCACGGGGAACTCGCCCTGAAGAACGACGGCACGATGCTGGGTCTCCGCACGTCGCTGCAAGCCGACGAGGGTGCGTTCCACGCCGATGCTCAGCCGTCGAAGTTCAAGGTGGGGTTGTTCCACATCGTCACCGGCAGCTACGACATGCCGGCCGCCCACGTTGCCGCCGATGGCTACTACACGAACAAGGCCCCTGGGGGCGTCGCATTCCGATGCTCGTTCCGTGTGACCGAGGCTTCCTACATGATCGAGCGGCTCGTGCAGAACGCGGCGTACGAGCTCGATATGGATCCTGCCGAGATCCGCAGGAAGAACTTCATCGACAAGGACCAGTTCCCGTACGAGTCGGTGACGGGCTTCGTCTACGACTCCGGTGACTACCACGCGGCGATGGACCTTGCGCTCGAGAAGATCGACTACGCGGGGTTCCGCGAGCAACAGAAGCGCGAGCGGGACGACGGCAAGCTGTGGGGCATCGGGCTCGCGTCGTTCACCGAGGTCGTCGGGGCCGGCCCTCACAAGGACTACGACATCATCGGCATCAAGATGAACGACGGCGCGGAGCTGCGCATCCACCCCACTGGCAAGGCGATCCTGAAGATCAGCTCGAAGACGCAGGGCCAAGGTCACGAGACGACGTTCGCCCAGATCGTGGCCGAGGAGCTCGGCATCCAGCCGGAGGACATCAAGGTGCAGCACGGCGACACCGACAACACCCCCTATGGCCTGGGCACGTACGCCTCACGCTCGACGCCGACGGTCGGCGCGGCCACCGCGATGGTGTCCCGGCGCGTCGGCGAGAAGGCCCGCAAGCTCGCCGCGCATCTGCTCGAGGTGGATGAGGCCGACATCGAGTTCAACCGACCGAACTACACCGTCAAGGGGGCCCCGGAGCGCGCGGTCACGATCCAGGATGTCGCGTTCGCCGCGTACACGAACTTCCCCGACGGCATGGAAGCGGGGCTCGAGGGTTCCTTCTACTAC
>JAOUEA010000162.1 GCA_029858935.1 Actinomycetota bacterium | reverse complement strand
GGCCGACGCCGGGCTCAAGGACCGTCTCGGGAAGCTCGCCTACGTCGTGACCGGCGCGAAGGCACTGCAGGCCGACCAGTTCCGAGCTCGACTCAAGGTCGATCGCACCACGTGGTTCGAGGGCGAAGCGAGCGCGGTGCTCGTGGGCAACGTCGGCACCATCATGGGCGGGGTCGAGGCCTTCGAACGCGCGCGCCCCGACGACGGACTCCTCGAGATCGGAGTCGTAACCGCCGACGGGCTGGTCGAGTGGGCTCGTACCCTCGGCCGTGCCGCGGCGGGAACGACCGCCCGCTCACCGTTCGTGGAGACGACGTCGGGCCGCCGCATCCGCGTCAAGCTCGATCGGAAGGTCGCCTATGAGCTCGACGGAGGCGAGCGGGGCAAGACCCGGAAGCTCGCGATCGACGTCGAGCCCGCCGCCCTCACCGTGTGCCTTCCACCGAGGCACCGTCGCCAGCCGGCCGGCTGAGCTACGTTCCCTTGCACCCCACCCGCACCGGGTACCACTGCTTGATGCCCGTGAAACACACGTCGATGCGCGTCCACTCATCGAGCGTGAGGTCGTTCGAGCGCTCGTCGACGTAGGGGCACGGGTCGTCGATGACGTGATGCGCATGTAGAACCCGTCGACCGGCGACGACTGGCGGGGAGGGGCCTTAGTCGTACGGTCCCGATTCCGGTGGGATCTCGAGGCGCCCGGCGGAGACCGGCTCCACAGACGAGCTCGTGGACGGCGCCGAGGTCAGGGCGGTCGTCGATGGAGGTGTCGACGGTGCGTCGTCACCGAGGCCGATCACGGCACCCGAGACGAACGCCACCGCGGTGATCGCGGCGATCGCGGCGACGACCGCACCACGTCGCGCCCGTTCCACGCCAGCCACGGCCCGGAGTCTAGGAGCATTCCGAGCGATTCGGGGCGTGGCGCACCTCTCAGGTCCAGCCCACCGTCGATACGGTCAGCGGCGGCGGCGGCGGGAGCGAGGTGTCAGGATGGAGGTCGAGCAGAGGAGGGATGGCAGATGAGCGAGAGCATCTACCGGGTCACCGAAGTGATCGGGACGAGTCCGGTGTCGTGGGAAGAAGCGGCGAAGAACGCGGTCGAGACCGCCGCCCGATCGCTCCGCGACCTCCGGGTCGGCGAGGTGGTGAAGCTCGACATGACGATCGACGACGGCAAAGTCGCGCAGTACCGAGCTCGGGTCAACATCTCCTTCAAGTACGAAGCCGACTGATCCGCGTCTGCCCGGCGCAGCGAGCCTGAAGGGGCGCGAGGTGAGGAGCATCCGAACCGGCTTCGTCGCGGCCACGATCGTCGTCGTGGCTGCCATGACCACGAGCTCCGCAGCCGCCTCGTTTCCCGGACTTCTTCCCTGACTGGCAGCCGCTCCTGCCCTGAGCCGCCGAGAGCCTGCCCGGGCTACGCGGGGCGGTCGGGCATCATGTCGGGGATCACGACGCGCTGCTCGGCGTCGCCGTTCCGCTCCGCGGTGGTGTCGCTCTCCCCCTCGATCGAGGCCGCCAGCCCTCCGATGACCTCCAGGAAGTCGCTGCACGTGCGGCGAAGCTCCGCACGTATGCGGTCGCGACGTGACGTCATGTCGGCCACGGATCGCTCGAGGTCTTCGCGAGCCTGCCGTGCCGACTGGGTCGCCGCCGCGCTCTCGTCATGTGCTTCGAGTCGCAGGCGGTCGGCCTCGCTCTTCGCGTCGGCGACGATGCGGCGTGCCTCGGCCTGAGCATCGGCCCGGATCTGCTCGACATCGGTATCGAGCGCCACCAGCAGCTTCGTCACGCGTTCGGAGAGCTGCTCGTAGGTCGAGTCCTCGGCCGAGGTTCGCCCCGCCAGGGCTTCGTCTCGCTGCTGCACGAGCTCGTCGCGCTCTCGAAGCGCCGTGTCTCGCTGATACTGCGCCTGCTCGACCTCGGCGCGCAGCTGACGCACCAGGTTCTCTCCGGTCTTCAATCGGTCGTTCATCTGACCGATGTAGGCGAGAACCTCGCTCTGTTCGAACCCACGCCTGGTCGTCTTGAACTGTGGGGCGGGCTCGGCGGGCTTCGTGCCCGACCACATCGCGCGCTGCGATCCGTTGCTGTCCATCGCTGACGCTCCCGGGGATGAAAGGATCTACGGCCAGTCAGCTGAACCTAGTACGACGGACCAGCGCGGCGCTAGAGCCGATGGTCCAGAATCTGCATGATTGGCACGGATTCCTCGCGCGGCCTCTGCGACGAGACCAGGTGCCGATTCACCGCTTCGAGGTGGCCCCCAGGATGCCGAGCGTCCGGGCGAAGTTGTCGCCGGCGAGGCCGTCGACCTTCGTGCGAGGGATCGGCGGCAGCCCGCACGCCTCCGCCTCCTCGTTCACCGTGGTGAGCTTCCCCATCAACCCGACCGGGTCGTACAGGAAGCCCGGATAGTCGGTGCCGAAGAACAGCTTCTCGAGCGGCACGAACATGGGTTCGCATTTGGACAGCAACAGGAAGAGGTCCCTCCGGGTGATGCTGGCGATCAGGTACGAGAGCTCCGCATAGAAGTTCGGATGTTTGGTGAGCAAGAACAGCGCCTCATCGACCCATGGAAGCCCACAGTGGGCGATGATCACGCGCAGATCCCGGAACACGCGCCCGACGTCGTCGAGGAGCGCGGGCCGGCCGAGCTCCAGCTTCGCGTCGATCCGAGTCGACCCCGCCTGGTGGATCATGACGGGGATCCCGAGCTCCTGTGCTTTGGCGTAGACGGGGAACGCGACGTCGCGATCGTTCGCCGCCCAGTGCTGATACATCGGGTACAGCTTCACGCCCGAGAGCCCCAACTCCACCACCGCCCGTTCCAGCTCGACGACCGCCGCGTCAGGTCCTCGATAGAGCGGATTCACGGACGCGAAGCCGATGAACCGATCGGGGTCGGTATCCACGACCGCCGCGATGTAGTCGTTGCAGAGATCGGGATGCATCGGTGCGTCGACGCCGAGGTCACCGGTCGTATCGACGGTGCCGATCAGCCTGCCGTCGAGCCACTGCGGGGAGATCGCGAGGACCACGATCTTGTCGAACCCCGGATGGTCGCGCACCGATTCCTTCGGGCCGATCACCGGCCACCCCTTTCGGGTGAAGCCGCTCGCCTCCCACTCTTCTTCGGTCGGCATGCGATGCGAGGGAAGCATCCCCATGCTGCGGTAGATGCACAATGATCCTTCCCTGCCGTACTCGATCGTGAACTCCGGGTCCGCAGCGAGACCGAGGATGTGGCTGTGGGCGTCGATGATCACGGGTTCGCCTGCGGCGCACGCCGCGCGTTGTAGAGGTTGGCCGGCTCGACCGGCGTGTCGTACCAGCGCCGGTAGAACTCGATCACGTACGGTTCGACCAGCCGGCCGAGCTCCGCCCACCGCTGAACCTGGTCGGGAACGCGGTAGACCCGTTCTCGCACGGCCTCCGCGAACCGCTGCTTCACCGACTCCTCGTCCACGACGGTCACGTGGCCATCCTCCACCAGGACGCGGCCGTGAACCATGACGGCGTCGATGTCGGATGCCTCGGCCCGATCGAGCACCACGTCCAGGAACGGCTCGGCGTCATATCGACCGGGCGGGAACAGGATCCGGTCCTTGTCGAGAACCAAGAGGTCGGCGTACTTGCCCTCGTCGAGGGATCCGAGCCGATCCTCCAGTCCCAGGGCCCGGGCGCCGTTGGTCGCTGCTGCCCGGAGCACCGCCTCGCTGTCGAGTCGCTGCCGCTCGAAGGTGTCCGGCATCCGTTGGAGATAGCAGGCGAGCCGTAGCTCCTGGAAGAAGTCTTCATGGTCGGAGAACGAGATGCCGTCGGTGCCGAACGCGATCCGCCCGCCCGTGTCGATGATGTCGCGGACGCGGCAGATGCCGCTCGACAGGCGCAGGTTCGATCCGGGGTCGTTGGAAGCGACCGCTCCCGAGTCGGCGAAGATCCTGAGCTCGTCGTCGGTCACCCACACGAAGTGCTCCAGCACGGTGTCGGAGGTCAGCACCCCGATGTCGGCCAGCCGCTGCAACCCCGGCTTCCCGAACCGCTCGATGTTGTACATCATCTCCGAGCGGGTCTCGAGCGCATGCGTGATCATCCCCGTTCCGTGGTCGTCCGCCGCCGTACGACATCGGCGGTAGAGGTCGTCGGAACACGCCGGTGTCCAGTCCGGCGCCGTCACGATCCGGAAGCGGTCCTCACGCCCGTGCCACTCCGCATGCAGTCGCTCGAACGACGTCATCACGTCGTCGACCGGCCAGGCGTAGCCCATCGGTGAGCGCCGGACTTCGTCGGCAAGATCGCCGGGAAGGCGATCCAAGAACCGCTCGTTGGGTTCGTGCACGTAGATGTTCTCGTCGCGGCTCACGAGTCCGAACGCGGTGCGCATCCCGATGTCGTCGTAGGCCGCGAGTGCCGGTGGACATCCGAAGTCCGGCATGCTCGGGCGGCCGTAATACATGTCGACCGTCGCCGTTTGGCCACCCTTGAGCGCGGTGACGAGCCCCCAGAGCACGCCGGCGTAGAGGTCATCCTCGTCGATGTCGCCCGTCGCCGCCTGGATGAAGACGTTGGCTCGCTCGAAGATGAATTGGTAGAGGCCCGGGCCGATCGCGAGCTCCGAGTGGTAGTGGCAGTTCACGAACCCGGGCATGACGAAATGCCCGGTCGATCCGATGACGCGATCGAACGGGCCCCTGGCTTCGAGGTCATCGCGGGGGCCGGCCGCCACGATCGTCGAACCCTCCACGATCAACGCTCCGTCGGCGATCAGCGCCTGCTCTCCGAGCGAGACGATCGGGTCGCCGATGACGAGCGTTCGGCCGCGGGGCGTCGCGGGGGTCACGTCAGCCCTCGCTCAGGTCGGGACCACCATCCTGTCCAACACGTCGCGAAACGCGGTGTTCGCCTCGCTCAGCACCTTCCCCTCATCGATCGTCGTGAACTCCCGATCGCGGTAGAGGATCTTCCCATCCACGATCGTCGTGTTCACCGCGCTGCCATTGGCGGAGAACACGAGGTGGGAGTAGAGGTGGGCCTTCGACTCCGGGAACAGCGGGGTGAACATCTGGTTCCCCAGGTCGACGGTGATCACATCGGCCTTCTTCCCCACGGTCAGTTCTCCCGTCTCGTGGCCGAGGGCAGCCGAACCGTTTCGCGTCGCCATCCGCACGACGTCGGGCGCTTGCTGCAGGCTCGGGTCGACCCGGCTCGCGCGGTGCATCAGCGAGGCGAACTTCATCACCTCGAACAGGTCGCGGCTGTTGTTGCACTCCGCGGCGTCGTGGCCGAGCCCGACGTTGAGTCCCGCCGCGAGCATCTC
>JAOUEA010000160.1 GCA_029858935.1 Actinomycetota bacterium | reverse complement strand
GTGGCGAGCACGCGATCGAGGCCGGCCTCGATCTCGCCCAGCTCCGCGACGAACCGCTCGATCGCGTCGAGGATCTCGTCCTGGGCGCCGACCCACGGGAAGTGCGCGTCGCCGGGAACCTCCACGAACCTCGATCCGACGATGCGCTCGGCCGTGCCGCGGCTTTCCTCGATCGGGAAGTCACGATCGTCGGTGCGTGCGATCGCGAGGGTCGGCACATGGATCGAGCCGAGCGCGTGGGTGGCGTTGATCTGACGATTCATCCGCTCGAGCGCGATCGCTGCCGACGGGCTGGCCGATCGACGCATGTACGCCGCGAGCCACGCCACGAGCCGGTCGTCGTCCTGGTGGCCCGGTGCTCCCCAGGCCGCGATCTCGTGTCGGGCGAACGCCTCGGTGCCCCACGACGATTCCATCCGTGCGAGGTAGGCGTCGTCGTCCTCCTTGTACGCGGGGTGGCGTGCCGTGAAGTCGGCGGTCGTCCCGTACAGCACCAACGCGACCGCCCGCTCGGGGTACGTCGCAGCGAAGAGCATCGACATCGGTCCGCCCTCCGATACCCCGATCACGACCGCCCGCTCGGAGCCCACCGCGTCCATCACCGCGCGGACGTCATCCATGCGCGTCTCGAGGTCGGGAAGTCGATCGTCGGGCACCCGGTCGGACAGGCCGACGCCGCGCTTGTCGAACAGGATCAGCCGCGAGAACGACGTGATCCGATCGAGGAACCGGGCGAACGCGGGTTCCTCCCACATCACCTCGATGTTGGTCACCCAGCCCATCACGAACACGACGTCGACGGGTCCGTCGCCGACGACCTGATAGGCGATGTGAACGCCGTCGGCCGCCTTGGCATACCTGGTCTGCCGCATCGGCATCAGGCGGCCACCCGGAACAGCCGCCAGCGATCGGGGACGCCCTTCAGCTCGTGTTCGCCGGCGTCTTCGAACACCAAGCCGGATCCAGCGACCAGGTCCTTCACGGTCTGGAACACGAGGACGGTCGATGCTTCCGCCATCGCACCGACCCGCGCTCCGATCGTGACCGCGAGCCCGCCCGCCTTGCCGTCGATCATCGTCACCTTACCGGTGTGGACACCTGCGCGGATCTCGATGCCGAGCGGACGCATCGCTTCGGCCACAGCGAGCGCACAGCGGACGCCTCGAGCAGGTCCGTCGAACGTCGCGAAGAACCCATCGCCAGCCGTATCGATCTCCGTGCCTCGGTACCTCGCGAGCATGGCCCGGACGACGGCGTGATGCCGCTCCAAGAGCGCGCGCCACTCGCGGTCTCCGAGCGTCGACGACATCGCGGTGGAGCCCACGATGTCGGTGAACATCACGGTCGCGAGCACGCGGTCGAGCTCGGCTTCCTCGTCACCGACCGCTCGGACGAAACGATCGAGCGCTTCGAGAACCGGCCCGGTGTCGCCCATGAACGGGGGATGCGTATCGCCGGGGAGCGCGACGAGCGAGGCCCCGGGGATCTGATTGCAGATCCAACGGCTCTCCGCGAGCGGCTCCGAGCGGTTGCCGGTGCGGTTCATCACGAGCGTCGGGACCCGGATCACAGGCAGCACCGGCCGTACATCGGACTGCTGGAGGACTGACTCGATCGCGGTGATCGTGCCCGGGCTCGCGCAGAGACGGGAGTACCTGGCCCACACGCGGATGAACTCAGCGTCGTGGACGTACGAGGGTGCCAACGTCTCGAGGTTGTACCGCCAGAAGTCCTCGGTTCCCCACTCGTGCCGAACGTGATCGTTCCAGTCAGCCAACGCCTCCTCGCTGGCACCCCAGGGGTAGTCGGGGGCCTGCCGGTACCGGGCCCACGCGGCGAAGAGCACGAGTGCGTGCGTGCGCTCCGGGTACGTGGCCGTGAAGACCGCCGAGAGCGGCGCACCGTCCTCGAACCCGAACAGCACCGCGCGTTGCGAACCCACCTCGTCCATGACCGCTCGGATGTCGTCGACGCCGTACTCGAAGGCGAGGGCCTCGTCATTCGGCGGGTGGTCCGAGGCTCCGGAACCCCGTCGGTCGAAGACGATGAGCCGATACGCGGAGGCGAGCCGTCGCATGAACGACGCGTAGTCGGGGAGTTCCCAGGTGAGCTCGATGTTGGAGATCCAGCCCGGCACGTAGACGAGGTCGACCGGTCCCGTCCCGGCCACCTGGTAAGCGATGTGCACCCCGTCGCGAGTCTTCGCGTACCTGGTCTGCGGAGCGCCCACTCACGGCACCGCCCGGTCAGTCCGCCACGGCTCTGGCGCCCCGTTCAGGCCGTGATTCCCGGCACGGGCGGGCGTGGGCAGGGCGTCGCCTCGGACGCCGCTGTCCGTTCTCGCGAACCGGATCACAGGGCTCGGCATGCTGGCAGTTTCCGCCTGCGACCGCTGCGTCGCAAGCCGGGCAGGCGCCGCCATCGCTAGACTCAGCCGCGATGGCTGGGACCTATCGGATCGTGGTGGCGAAACCCGGGCTCGACGGTCACGACCGTGGCGCCAAGGTCGTCGCGCGCGCCCTGCGCGACGCCGGTTTCGAGGTGATCTACACCGGGCTGCACCAGACGCCGGAGCAGATCGCCGAGACGGCGATCCAGGAAGACGCCGATGCGGTCGGGCTTTCCAGTCACTCGGGTGCCCACATGACGTTGTTCCCGAAGGTGGTGACGCAGCTGCGCGAACGAGGAGCGAGCGACATCCTCGTGTTCGGGGGAGGCGTGATCCCCGTCGACGACATCCCGACGCTCAAGGAATCCGGCGTCGCGGAGATCTTCACGCCGGGTGCGCATACGGGCGACATCGCGACGTGGCTCCGCGAGCAGCTCGAGGATCCGTCCGCCAACTAGTCCAACACAGACTACTTACCCACGACGAAGACCCGGGAGATCCCTTGGATCTGTACGAGCACCACGGCAAGGAGCTGTTCCGCGCCCACGGCATCGAGACTCCTCGGGGCATCGTGGCCGAGTCCGCCGAGGGGGCTGCAGAGGCTACGCGCGAGCTCGGCGGGTCGAGCGTCGTGAAGATCCAGGTGCAGATCGGGGGTCGTGGCAAGGGCGGCGGCGTGGTGCTGGTCGACTCGCCCGAGCGCGCCGCCGAGGAAGCGGCCCGCATGCTCGGATCTGACTTCATGGGCCACGAGGTGACCCAGGTCTTGGTGGAAGAGCTGCTGCCGATCGCCCACGAGTTCTACACATCGATGCTGCTCGACCGCTCCACGGGCGACTACCTCGCGATGATGACCGCCGAGGGGGGTATGGACATCGAGGAGCTCGCCCGCACGCGTCCGCAGGCCCTGCGGCGCGTGCACGTCGACGCGATGCTCGGGCTGCGCGCCTTCCACGTTCGCGAGTTGATCGGCACGCTGCCGGTCGGCGCGCGCGAAGGCGCGGGCGACGTGTTGCGCCGCATATACGAGCTGGTGCGCGAGCGCGACGCGACGCTCGTCGAGGTGAACCCGCTCGTGCAGCTCGACGATGGTTCGATCGTCGCGCTGGACTCGAAGGTGACGGTCGACGACAACGCGCTGTTCCGCCACCCCGACATCGAGGCATACGCCGAGGCATTCCCCATCGACCCCGTACAAGCTCGCGCGAACGAGCAGGGGCTGCAGTACGTGAAGCTCGAGGGCAACGTCGGCATCATCGGCAACGGCGCCGGCCTCGTGATGTCGACGCTCGACGTCGTGGCGAGAGCGGGCGCGAGGGCGGCGAACTTCCTCGACGTCGGTGGGGGAGCCAGCGCCGATCAGATGGCGACGTCACTCGAAGTCGTGCTCGGGGATCCGTCGGTGAAGGCGGTGCTCATCAACATCTTCGGCGGGATCACGCGGTGCGACCTGGTGGCCGAAGGGGTCCTCGGAGCGTTGGAGCGAGTCGAGGCCGGCGTCCCGTTGGTGGTACGGCTCGACGGTACGAACGCTGCTCAGGGCCGTGCGATCCTCGAGGCGGCTGCGCATCCGCGTATCGTTTCGACCGCCACGATGCTGGAGGCTGCGGAGCGAGCCGCCTCCCTGGCCAACGGAGCGGCGGCATGAGCATCCTCGTCGGAGCCGACACGCGACTGTTGGTGCAGGGGCTCACCGGCAAGGAAGGCACCTTCCACACGCTTCGCAACCGCGCCTACGGCACCGAGGTGGTCGCCGGGGTGACGCCGGGCAAGGCAGGGCAGGACGTCGAGGGCATCCCGGTGTTCGACACGGTCGCAGATGCCGTGCGCGAGACCGACGCGAACACCTCGATGATCTTCGTGCCGCCCCGGTTCGCCGCCGAGGCGATCCTGGAGTCGGCCGATGCCGGTGTCGGCCTCGTGGTGTGTATCACCGAGGGCATCCCGGTCGCCGACATGGCCCTCGTGCACAGCTTCCTCACGGGCCGCGCCACCACGTTGATCGGCCCGAACTGCCCCGGCGCGATCTCGCCCGGGGTCGCGAACGTCGGCATCATCCCGCCTGAGGTCTGCATGCCGGGCCGGGTCGGGTTCGTCTCGAGATCGGGAACCCTCGTCTATCAGATCGTGCACGAGCTCACGCAGCGGGGCATCGGACAGTCGACCTGCGTCGGCATGGGTGGCGACCCGGTGCACGGCATCGGATTCATCGAGGCGCTCGCCGCGTTCGAAGCCGATGTCGCGACCGATCTGATGATCATGACCGGTGAGATCGGCGGAGACGACGAAGAGCGTGCGGCGGACTACATCGCGAAGCAGGTGACGAAGCCCGTGGTGGCCTACATCGCCGGGTTCGAGGCGCCGCCTGGCAAGCGCATGGGACACGCCGGGGCGATCGTGACCGGCTCGAAGGGGACGGCCGCCGCGAAGGCCGAGGCGCTCGAGGCCGCGGGCGTGCGGGTGGCCCGTGATCCGAGCCAGGTCGCCGAGCTGGTCCAGGTGGCACTGACATGACTCTCGCCGGGGTCGCCGAACCTCCGGCGGCCTCGTTCACCCACGACCTGCTCGACGCCACACCGATCGCGGTGCTGCGGGCGATCGCGGCGGTGCTGGGCGTCGCCGCCCTGGGCCAGGTGCCGCCGGCGCTCGTCAACGTCGCGGGAGGGGGGCTCGCGGTGTCGACCCAACTTCGGGTCGGCTGGCTCTACACGATGGCGGGCCACGCCGTGTCGATCGCAGCCACGGGCTCGGGCGGGTCGGTCGAGGGGATCGCCTCCGGCGTGGTCGGAGTGCGACTGGGCCTGCTGACGGTCGCAGCGTGCGCGGTCGCGATGCTCGCGATCGGCGCGAGAGCCGTGGCTCTTCGGGTCGAGGATGTGGGGGCCAGGCGCGTGATCGCGGGATCTCTGATCGCCCTGCCCTACGCCGCCGTCGTCG
>JAOUEA010000161.1 GCA_029858935.1 Actinomycetota bacterium | reverse complement strand
GAGCGTCGCGCCACCGGCGGCTACGATCGTCTGGGCGCCGCCGTTCGTGATCGAGACGTCGCCGCCGATCGCCATCGGCCCGCCGCCCCCGTTCGTGATCGTCAGGTTCCCACGCGATGCCAGCGCCCCCGCGCCTGCGTTCGTCAAGAAGAGGTCTCCCGACGACGAGGCGGCTCCGACGCCGCTGTCGCGGATGTCGACCTCCTCGCCTCGCACCGCACCCACGATGCGCCGCTCGATCTGGGTCGTGTCCATCGTTCTCCTTCCGCTCGCTCGCCTCCATGCTAGGGTCCGCGCCGTGTCGGATGCACACGGCGCCCCCGCTGACGTGATCCTCGCCGATGCCGAGGTCTGGTGTGGCGACGCCGCCCGGCGCCCGGCGCGCGCGGTCGCGGTCCGCGGCGAGCGCATCGTGGCGGTGGGCACCGACGACGACGTGCGGGCATTCAGGGGCGCCGAGACCGAGGTGATGACCTTCCCCGGCCGCATGATCGTGCCGGGATTCCAGGATGCACACGTGCACCCGGCGATCGGTGCGCGGAACCTGATGAACGTGAACCTCGACGATCTGCACTCCGCTCAGGACTACCTCGACCGCATCGCACGGGTTGCCGCCGCGAACCCCGATCTCGAGTGGATCGTGGGCGGTGGCTGGTACAACCTGGTCTTCGCCGCGACCGACGGGCCCCGCAAGGAAGACCTCGACGCCGTCGTGCCCGATCGGCCGGTCTTCCTGTTGAACAGCGACGTGCACGCCGCGTGGGTGAACTCGAAGGCGCTCGAGCTCGCCGGGCTGACCGCCGACTCACCCGACCCCTGGGACGGATACCTCGTGCGCGACCCCGACGGCACGCCGACGGGCACGCTGCAGGAAGGTGCCGCCTACGACGTGCTCCGCACGGTCGCGGCCCAGCCGACCGTCGGCCAGTGGAAGACCTACCTGCTGCGGGCCCAACAGGAACTGCATGCCCTCGGCATCACCGGGTGGCAGGACGCCTGGGTCGAACCCGATCTGCTGCGCGCCTACCGCGAGCTCGCCGACGAGGACGCGCTGACCGCCCGGGTCGTGGCCTCGATGTGGTGGGATCGTCATGGCGGCATGGAGCAGGTCGACCGCGTCGTCGAGCAGCGTGCGTGGGCCAGCGGCGGCCGGCTCGATGCGAACACGGTCAAGATCATGCTCGATGGCTGCCCGGAGAGCTGTACCGCCTCGATGCTGGAGCCGTACGAAGGGGCCTTCGGCGAGCGGCACGACAGGGGCATCCAGTTCGTCGATGCGACGTCCCTCGCGGAGGCGGTCGTCGCGCTCGACGCGGAAGGGTTCCAGGTGCACCAGCACGCGCTCGGGGACCGAGCCGTGCGTGGTGCGCTCGACGCGATCGAGGCTGCACGCGCTGCCAACGGGTGGAACGACGCGCGGCATCACATCGCGCACCTGCAGCTGCCCGACCCCGCCGACCTTCCGCGGCTGCGGCACCTCGGCGTGGCCGCCAACCTGCAATCGTTCTGGGCCCAGCCCGACCCCATGGTGGCCGAGATCACGAGGCCTCGGGTGGGCGATCGCACCGCGCGCCTGTATCCGATCGGGGCGATCAGAGCGAGCGGGGCGGTGATGTGCATGGGCAGCGACTGGCCCGTCACCACCCCGAACCCCTGGCTCGAGCTCGAGGTGGCCGTGACGCGCCGGCCGCCTGGGGAGCCCGAGGTCGACCCGCTCGACGCCTCGCAGTGCATCGACCTCGCGACCGCGATGGCCGCGTTCGCGCGAGGGTCCGCCTACGTGAACCACGACGACGAGGCGGGCGTGCTCGCGCCCGGGATGCGCGCGGATCTCGCGGTGCTCGACCGCGATCCGTTCGACCGCTCCCGCGGGGCGATCGGCGAGACGACCGTGGAGATGACGATGGCCTCGGGCACCGTGGTCTACGGATCGCCTACCACCTAGGTCGACACGCCCGGGGTCTCCCGATATCCGGGTCAAACCTATGCACTACTTCTTGTTGTGCATCGGATTCACGGCCTGACGGGTAGCGTGGAGCACGAGCGTGGCGGGAGGTCAGGAATCCGCCTGGTCATCGCCCGCGCGATGGGAGGAATCATGACGAAGCGAATCATCGGGCTCGCCGTCGGACTCGCGACGACGATGGCCCTGTTCGGCGTCGGAACGGCGCAGGCGGGGACGCCGAAGTTCACCCTGAATGTGGTGCACGGGATCCCCGGGGTCGAGGTCGACGTGTGCGTGAACGGCGCCAAGGCGATCACGGGCTTCGAGCCCGGAGACGTCGTCTCCGGCGTGCGTTTGCCGCAGGGCGAGTACCGGCTGAAGGTCACGCCGGCCGGTGAGGCCTGCAGCGCCGCGATCCTCAACGCGAAGGCAGACCTCCAGGGTGGACGGAACCGGAACTACACGGTGGTGGCGAACCTCGACGACCACGGCTCGCCCAACCTCGCGCTCTTCCGGAACAACACACGCAAGACCGAGTCAGGTGAAGCCCGCGTGATCGTGCGGCACACCGCCGATGCCCCGGCGGTCAACGTGTGGGCCGACGGCTCGCCGCTCAATCGCGGTCGGCGGTTCGTGTGGGGCGAGCAGCGACGTTGGGACGTTCCCGAGGGCGACTACAGCGTCTTCGTGTCGCTCGCGCGCAAGAGCGCGCCGGTGATCGGTCCGGCAGACTTGTCGCTCATGGCCGGGACCAGCTACCAGGTCTACGCCTGGGGAAACGGTGCTGCCGGCTACGGATTGATCGTGATCCCGCTCGAGGTGGGGGAGAAGCACTAGCACGAGTCGATCTCACGCAGGGGGTGGTGGCCACCGGCCACCACCCCCTCGTCGTGCCCGGCTGCAGCATCAAGCCAGCAGGTAGCGCCTCGACAGCGGCACGTCGGCGACCGGCTCGCAGGCGAGCACGCGTCCGCCGAGCGTGACTTCCCCGTCGTCGGGCGAGACCGCGAGGTCGGGCACGGCGGTGTTCGCGACGAGATCGGCCCGGGTGAGTCCTCGCGTGCGTTCGACCGCGCTCACCCGCCGGCGTGTGCCGAGCGTCTCGCGGACCCCGGCATCGATGGCCGCGGCCGACACGAACGTCGTGGACAACCGGGCGGCCGCCTCGCCGGTCGCGCCCCAATCGGGCCCGTATCGCGTGGGTTCTGCGCCGTGCACGCTGGCGTTGCCTTCACCCATCGCGCTCCAGGCCACCGCGCCTCCCTTGATCACGAGGAACGGCCGCACGCCGAACTTCGAGGGTTCCCAGAGCACGATGTCGGCGAGACGGCCCCGGGCGAGCGATCCGACCTCGCCGGCCACGCCGTGCACGATGGCGGGTTCCGACGTGTACTTGGCGAGGTAGGCGAGCGCGCGATCGTTGTCGTCGGGGCCGAGGCCGTCGTCGACGAGCGAGCCCGCGGGGCGTGGGTGCAGACGGCGCGGTGCCGGGGCGGCGGGCCAGCCGGCACCGTGCTCGGAGGCTCGCCAGCGCTTCATCACGTGCGCGAGCTGCCAGGTCCGTCGGATCGTCTCACCGATGCGGCCCATGCCCTGCGAGTCGGAGTTCACGATCGAGATCGCACCGAGCTCGTGCAACGGCCCCTCGGCGGCCATCGTGGTCGTCCGCACCCGCTCACGGGCGCCGGCGACGTCGCCGGCGAGCGACGGATTCCCCTCGTGCACGATGAGGATCATGTCGGTGTGCTCCGCGTCGGCGGCTCGTCCCCACGGCAGGCCGGGGGTGGTCGAGGAACAGAGCACGCTGGGCACGCGCACGAGCCCGAGCACGTCGGGAACGTGTCCGCCGCCCGCACCTTCCACGTGATACGCATGGATCGTGCGGTCGCCGATCGCCTGGATCGTTCCCTCGAGTTCCGTCGACTCGTTGAGGCCGTCGGTGTGCAGGCAGACCGCGACGTCGTGCGCCTCGGCTGCCGCGAGCGTGGCGTCGACGATCTCCGGGTACGCGCCCCAGTCCTCGTGGATCTTCAGGCCGACCGAGCCCGCCTCGATCAGGGCGTCGACCGGCGCCCGCCGATCGGCCCGGGCGCTCGCCTGCAGTCCGAGGTTCACGGGCATGAGCTCGAACGCCTCGAACGTGCGGTGCATGCGCCAGGCGGGTTCCTCGAAGCCGGCGGTGATCAGCGTGGTCACGCCGGCGCTGAGGGCGACCGGCACCAGGCGCGGGCTCAGCAGGTGCACGTGGCTGTCGATCCCCCCCGGCGTCGCGATCAGGCCGTGGCACGGGATCGGCCAGGTGCCTGGCCCGATCGTGAGGTCGACCCCGTCGGTGATGTCGGGGTTGCCGGCGCGCCCGATGCCGGCGATGCGGCCGTCCTTGATGCCGATGTCGGCCTTCACCACGCCGAGGAGCGGGTCGAGGACGATCGCGCTCCCGATCACGGCGTCGAGCTCCGAGTCGCCCGCCGCGGTGTCGCGCTGGGTCATGCGCGAGCGCAGGTTCTTGGCGTAGCCCCAGAGGGCCTGGTCGGCGGGCTCGGTGAGATCGTCTTCGATGCGCAGCCACAGGTCGGTATCGGCGAGCCGGACGCGATCGCCGGTCGTGGGACCGTGGCGCAGGGCGTGTTCGCGCCGGGGGATCGACCGCGGCATCAGGGCGCGCCCGCTCCGCCGTAGGCCACGAGCTCGACCTGGTGTTCCTGACCGGGAGCCCATCTGAGCGAGTCGCCCGCCGGCAGGTCGAGCCGGAAGCCACGAGCGGCCTCACGGTCGAACTCGAGCGAGGGGTTCACCTGCCAGAACGGGTAATGGGAAGACACGCGAACGGGGCGGCGCGAGGTGTTGCGAACGGTGAGGCGTCGGCGTTCGCGGTCGGGCACGAGCGGAACGTCCCCCGAGGCGAACCGCACCGCTCCGGGACCGCCGTCGCCCGGACCGAACGGTTCACGCAGCACGAACAGGCGCGTGCCCTCCTCGAGCAGCACCTCGAGGCGGATCTCGACCGCGATCGCCGCGACCCCGTCGAGCACGGGTGTGCGCTCGGCCACCCCCACGCCGGCCGCCAACACCTCTGCGTAGGACGAGCCCGCGCGCGCCTCCAGGTGCATCTCGTCGCAGACCAGCGCGACCGCCTCAGGTGCGTTCAGGGCCAGGCCGCGCGCCAGCGTCTGCCGAGCCAGCTGCGCGGTCGTGAATACGAGCAGGCGGTCCTGCTCCGTGGGGTTCAGCTGCACGGCGCCGCCTCGAAGGCCATCGTCGGAAAGCGTCGCCCACGCCGTGGGCATCCGCAACCCGTCACAGGTCGTCCGCCTCGTTGGTGGACGCGCGTTCGACCTCGAGCGCTCGCGCTTGGAGCCGCACAGCGAGCAGCGGATACAC